>NZ_JBFRFX010000008.1:0-265769 GCF_052115045.1 Cupriavidus sp. 2TAF22 | reverse complement strand
GGGCACCGGCCGCGCCAAGGCCTGCGCCGTGCCGCAGGAAGCGGCGCCGCGCGAGCTGCGGGGGCATTTTCTTGTTGTTCTCGTTGGTCATTGGCTTTGCTCTTGCGCGTGGGCTCGTGTCGGCGGCGCATCGGAAATGGCGCACTCTAAGCCAGCGCGCACCCGCGCGGAAGGAAGGAAAACGCATGCGCATATGCGCTGCGCCACCGCGCCGCGCCGCACCGGTGCATATGCGCGCAGCCGATAACCAAAGCCAAAAACATTCCTTCTGCCGCGCCGCGGGCGCCGCGTATCTTGGGAGCCGTCGATGAACTTCTCACTGCTTTGCACAGGAACCCGAACACAATGGCACTCACGCGACGAAGCCTGCTTAAACGCCTTGCCTGGTCCGGCCTCGGTGCCGCCGCCGCGTCCAGCCCGCTGAGCGTATTCAGCGCCACCGGCGCCGCCCGCCCGGAAGTGATCCGCATCGGCGTGGCGCAACCCGCCACCGGCACCCCGCCCAGCTTCGCCGGCAGCTCGATGGCCATCGCGCATGCGCGCGGCTGGCTGGAAGAAGCGTTCAAGCCAGCCGGCACGCGCGTCGAGTGGTTCTTCTTCAAGGGCGCGGGCCCGGCGGTGAATGAAGCGCTCAGCACGAAGCAACTGGATTTCGCCATGCAGGGCGACCTGCCCGCCATCGTGGCGCGCGCGGCGGGCCTGAAGACACGGCTGATACTGGCCACCGGCGTGCGCACCAATATCTATATCGGCGTGCCGCCGGACTCACCGCTCAAGACCGTGGCGGACCTGCGCGGCAAGCGCGTGTCGCTGTTCAAGGGCACCAATATGCATCTGCCGGCGCTGCGCCTGCTCGAGGCCAACGGCCTCGGCGAGAAGGACCTGCGCCTGCTCAACCTGGACACCGCCAGCTATCTCGCCGCGCTCACCACGCGCGACCTGGATGCCGCCATCGGCGCGATGGACATCCTGCGCCTGCGCGACAAGGGCGCGGTGCGCATCCTCTATTCGAGCAAGAACCAGTCACCCGTCTATACGCGCCAGAGCCATGTGCTGGTAACCGACGACTTCGCCGGCAAATACCCGGAGGCCACCCAGCACCTGGTCAAGGCCGCGGTGCAGGCCGCGCGCTGGTCCTCCGACGAGAAGAACCGCGAAGACGTGCTGCGCACCTGGGCACGCGCCGGCACGCCGTACGAACACTGGAAGGAAGACTATGAAGGCGAGCCGCTGCGCGTGCGCCTGAACCCCAATTTCGATCCCTTCCTGGTGGGCCGCTACAAGGATGCCACCGAGCAGGCCTACCGGCTGCGCCTGTCGCGCGCCAAGTTCGATGTGGACCAGTGGATCGACACGCGCTTCCTCAAGGCCGCGCTGGACGACCTGAGCCTGCAGAGCTACTGGCCGGTCTACCAGCCCAACGGCAAGATCCTCGGAGCCTGACGCAATGGCGGCCAACGAGACCCTGACGCTGCCCGGGCAGGCCGGCGCGGCCTCCGTAGCGGATATCGAGCCAGGGCGCGCCTGGCGCCCCGGGCGGCAACACCTGGCGTGGCTGCTGGCCTGGCCGTTGCCGCTGGCGCTGCTGCTGGCCTGGTACGTGGCGGCACGCTTCGAATGGATTCCCCCGCAGGTACTGCCCGCGCCCGACGCGGTGTGGCACACGCTGAGCGATCTCTACGCGAGCGGCGAGCTGCAGGCCAACCTGGCCGTGAGCGCGGTGCGCGTGGCCGGCGGCTTTGCCCTCGGCCTGGCCGGCGGCCTCGCGCTGGGCGTGGCGATGGGCCTGTCGCCGAACTTCCGCGACTACGTCTATCCCACCTTCAAGGCCTTCAGCCAGGTGCCGGTGCTGGGATGGCTGCCACTGCTGATGCTGCTGGTGGGCATCGACGAGGCGCTCAAGATCATCCTGATCGCCAAGGCCTCGCTGGTGCCGATCGCGCTCAATACCTACAAGGGCATCCAGAACGTGCCCACGCGCTATATCGAGGTGGCGCGCGTGCTGCGCTTCACGCGCTGGCAGATGTTGTCGCGCGTGGTGTTCCCCGCGGCCGCCGCGCCGATCTGGAACGGCATCCGCTACGGCCTCACGCATGCATGGCTGGCACTGGTGGTGGTGGAGCTGCTGGCCTCGTCCGAGGGGCTGGGCTACATGATCGTGTACGGCCGCCAGCTGTTCCAGCTCGACATGGTGATCGCCGCGGTGATCGTGGTGGGGGTGGTCGGCTTCGCGCTGGACAAGGCGCTGGCACTGGCCGAGGCGGCGGTGCTGCGCTGGCGCAAGCCCGGTCTCTGAAGCAACCGAAGCGAAGGACCCAAGATGACAGAATCGTTTGCGCGCACCCTGCGCACCCTGCGCATTCCCCGGCCGCTGCGCGGCTGGATCCTGCCGCTTGCCCTGGTGGTGCTGTGGTGGGCCGCGGTGCGCTTCGGCTGGAGCACCTCGCCGCTGCTGGTGCCGGTCTCCAAGGTATGGGACACGGCGGTGCAGCAGGTGCGCAGCGGCGCCCTGTTCGACGCGCTGCGCGCCAGCCTGTGGCGCGACCTCGCCGGCTTCGCGCTGGGCGCCAGCGTTGGCCTGCTGTTCGGCGCCGCGCTGGGGCTCTCGCGCCTGCTCGAGCAGGTGGCCGGGCCGACCTTCCACACCGTCAAGCAGATCTCGCTGTTCGCGTGGATCCCGCTGATCTCGGTGTGGTTCGGGCTTGGCGATACGGCCAAGGTCGTGTTCCTCTCGCTGGCGGCCTTCTTTCCGGTGGTGCTCAACACCTTCGAGGGCATCCGCGGCGTGCCGGCCGATCTGCTGGAAGTGGCGCGCGTGCTGAAGTACTCGCGCTGGCAGGTGCTGCTGCGCGTGGTGCTGCCGGCGGCCTCGCCGTCGATCTTCGCCGGCATCCACCTGGCGCTGATCTATGCGTGGCTGGCCACGCTCGGCGCCGAGTACCTGCTGGTGGCCGGCAAGGGCATCGGCAACACCATGGTCGACGGCCGCGAGAACTTCTGGATGGACCTGGTGCTGTTCGGCGTGATCGTGGTGGGGCTGGTCGGCTTCACGCTGAACTGGCTCGCCAGCCGCATCGAGGGTCGCCTGCTGGCATGGCGCGGCCGCTCCGTCGCGGCATTCTAGGAGGCACGATCAGAGAGATCCCGGAGGCGTTGCGCGGCCTTGCCGCACCCGCCTGCACTGTCAGCGGCCGCGCGCCTGGCCGGGCCCGCTTCGCTTCTCTCTGATCGCGCCGCCCACCCAATTCCTCTTCGCACTACCGAACACTTTTCCGGAGAACCACATGGCCCACGCCGGCACGCTCAGCATCGAGCACCTGCGCAAGCAATACCAGGTCAAGGGCGCGCCCCTGCCTGTTCTTGAGGACATCACGCTGTCGATCGCCCCGGGCGAGTTCGTCAGCATCGTCGGCGCCAGCGGCTGCGGCAAATCCACCCTGCTGCGGCTGGTGGTCGGCCTGGAGGAGGACTACAAGGGCGAGATCCTGCTCGACGGCAAGCGCGTGGCCGGCACCAGCCTGGACCGCGGCATCGTGTTCCAGGAGCACCGGCTGTTCCCGTGGCTGACGGTGGAGCAGAACATCCGCATGGCCCTGCTCAACGCCAACCTCACCGAGACCGACAAGCGCCGCACCGTGCGCGAGCATATCGAGCTGGTGGGCCTTGCCGGCTTCGAGACCGCCTTCCCGCACCAGCTCTCCGGCGGCATGTCGCAGCGCGTGGCGATCGCGCGCGCACTGGTCACGCGCCCCGAGATCCTGCTGCTCGACGAGCCGTTCGGCGCGCTCGACGCGCTCACCCGCGCCTATCTCCAGCAGGAGCTGCACCGCATCTGGCAGGCCGAGGGCATCACCATGATCCTGGTCACCCACGACGTGGAGGAAGCCATCTACCTGGGCGACCGCGTGGTGGTGATGGAGCCGCGCCCGGGCCGCATCCGGCGCATCCTGCCGGTGCCGCTGGCACACCCGCGCGACCGCGCCTCCGCGTCCTTCGCGCGCGTCAAGGACGATGTGCTGCAGGAGTTCACCGGGCGCCCGGCCGATCTCGCCGAAGCGCCGATCAAGCGCGAGCCGGATGTGGACGCCACCCGGCTGCCGCCCCATATCCGCTTCGCGATCTGACGTACCCGCCGCACGCAAGATACCCACAGGAGAATCTCATGACCCAGCAGCAAGCCGCAACGCAAGTCGAACTCGACATCCACCCGGTAGCCGGGCGCATCGGCGCGGAGATCCGCGGCCTGCGCCTGGCGCCGGATCTCGATTCCGCCACCTTCGGCGCCGTGCGCGCGGCCCTGCTGCGCCACAAGGTACTGTTCTTCCGCGGCCAGGATCACCTGGACGATGCCGCGCAGGAAGGCTTCGCCAGCCGCTTCGGCACGCCGGTGCCCCATCCCACCGTGCCTTCGCGCGACGGCACGCGCTTCCTGCTCGAACTCGATTCCGAGCACGGCGGGCGCGCCAACTCGTGGCATACCGACGTCACCTTCGACCTGGCCTATCCCCAGGTTTCGGTGCTGCGCGGCGTGACCATCCCGGCCGCCGGCGGCGACACCGTATGGGCCAACACGGCCGCCGCCTACCAAGATCTGCCCGAAAGCCTGCGCGAGCTGGCCGACCGCCTGTGGGCGCTCCACACCAACGACTACGACTACGCCGCCACCCGCAACACGGTCAGCACCGAAGCCATCAAGCGCTACCGCGAGGTCTTCACCTCGGCCATCTACGAAACCGAGCACCCGGTGGTGCGCGTGCACCCGGAAACCGGTGAACGCACGCTGGTGCTGGGGCACTTCGTCAAGAAGCTGCTGGGCTATTCGGCCTCCGACTCGCAACACCTGGTGGCCGTGCTGCAGGACCACGTGCACCGGCTGGAGAACACCGTGCGCTGGCGCTGGCGCGCGGGCGACGTGGCGATCTGGGACAACCGCGCCACCCAGCACTACGCCATCAACGACTACGGCGATGCCAAGCGCGTGGTGCGGCGGGTCACCATTGCCGGCGATGTGCCGGTCAGCGTGGACGGCCGGCACAGCATATCGGTCAAGTCGGGTGCCCCGAAGCACGGCGAATCCGCCAACCATGCGGGGGCCGCCCGCGCCGCTGCGTAAGCGGCCCGGACCGATCCCGGAGTCATCGATGAGCCAGACAACACCGCGGCGCCAGCTCAGCCTGGGCGCCTTCCTGCAAGCCACCGGCCACCACGTGGCCGGCTGGCGTCACCCCGGCGCCGAGCCCGATGCCGGGCAAAGCCTGGCCCACTATGTGCGGCTGGCACAGCGCGCCGAGGCCGCCGCCTTCGACACGATATTCCTGGCCGACGGCGTGGCGATCCGCACGCTCGACGACACCACCCTGCCGCGCAGCGCGCGTGCCGCCACCTTCGAGCCGCTCACGCTGCTGTCGGCGCTGGCGGCGGTGACGCAGCGCATCGGCCTGGTGGCGACCGTCTCCACCACCTACAACGAGCCCTTCCACGTGGCGCGCAAGTTCGCCTCGCTCGACCACCTCAGCGGCGGGCGCGCCGGCTGGAACGTGGTCACCTCGTGGTCCGACGCGGAAGCACGCAACTTCAGCCTCGACAAGCATCCCGAGCACGCCGACCGCTACGCGCGCGCCGAGGAATTCGTCGACGTGGTGACGGGCCTGTGGGACACGTGGGAAGACGACGCCTTTCTCTACGACAAGGACAGCGGCCTGCATTTCGACGCGGACAAGCTGCGCGCGCTCGATCACCATGGCAGGCACTTCCAGGTGCGCGGCCCGCTCAACGTCTCCCGCCCGCCGCAGGGCCATCCGGTGATCGTACAGGCCGGTTCGTCCGAGGCCGGCCAGGAACTGGCCGCGCGCACCGCCGAAGTCATCTTCACCGCGCAGCAATCACTCCAGGACGCGCGCGCGTTCTACCAAGGTCTCAAGGGCCGGATGGCGCGTTATGGCCGCTCGCCCGACCAGCTCAGGATCATGCCCGGCGTGTTCCCGGTGATCGGCCGCAGCGAGGCCGAGGCAAAGGAAAAGTTCGAGGAGCTGCAGAGCCTGATCCACCCGGCCGTCGGCCTCGCCCTGCTATCGCAGAACCTCGGCGGCGTGGATCTGTCAGGCTACCCGCTCGACGGCCCGCTACCCGACGACCTGCCCGAGCCCAACGGCGCCAAGAGCCGCTTCCAGCTGGTGACGGGCCTGGCCCGCAAGGAGGGGCTGACGATCCGACAGCTCTACCTGCGCGTGGCCACCGCGCGCGGGCACTGGTCCATCCACGGCACGCCGCAGAGCATCGCCGACCAGCTCCAGGCATGGTTCGAAGGCGGCGCCGCCGACGGCTTCAACATCATGCCGCCGTGGCTGCCGGGCGGACTCGATGACTTCATCGAACTGGTGTTGCCCGAACTGCGCCGCCGCGGGCTGTTCCGCGAGCGCTACGAAGGCACCACGCTGCGCGAGCACCTGGGGCTGGCGCGGCCGGTGCATCCGCGCGCGGCGGCGCAACAGCGGGCGGCGTAGGAGGCCGGTTCAAGAAGCGCCGGGCGTCGTTGCGCGGCCTTGCCTTGCCCGCTCTCCTGGCCGGGACCGCTTCGCTTCATCCAGGACAAGCTCCAAGGCAGGAAAGGCGGAAAAGCCGGAAAAGGCGGCGAACGCCGCCGTCCGTCCCCGGAAACGACAAAGGCGGCCCGCAGGCCGCCTTTGTCGCTACACCGGGAGGAAGACTCTCAGTGCACCATCATGTTGCTGTTCATGTTGTGCATGATCCACAGCGAACCGGCGACCACGATCACCAGGATCAGCGCGGTGAAGGCCAGGGCCATCACGTTCCAGCGCTGCTCCGAGGAGCGGTCCATGTGCAGGAAGTACACCAGGTGCACGACGATCTGCACCACGGCCAGGCCGAGGATGACGGCCAGCGTGGTGGCGCCGTCCAGCGTGCCGCCCATCACCAGCTTGAACGGGATGACGGTCAGGATGACCGCCAGCACGAAGCCGATGACATAGCCCTTGACGCTGCTGTGGCTGGCGCCGCCGGCGCTGGTGCCATGCGCGCCGTGGCCGGCGGTCGAGACGTTGCTGTGTTCCATTACATCGCTCCCATCAGGTAGACCACGGTGAACACGCCGATCCAGACGATGTCCAGAAAGTGCCAGAACAGCGCGAAGCAAGCCAGGCGCTTGTTCATGGTCGGCGTCAGGCCCTTGCGGGCGATCTGCCAGATCAGCACGGCCATCCACAGCAGGCCGCTGGCCACGTGCAGGCCGTGGGTGCCGACCAGCGTGAAGAACGACGACAGGAAAGCGCTGCGGCCAGGGCCCGCGCCTTCGGCGATCATGTGATGGAACTCGTTGATTTCCATGCCGATGAAGGCCACGCCGAACAGGAAGGTGATGGCCAGCCAGAACTGCAGGCGGGCCTTCTGGCCGTTGTGCAGGGCGACCATCGCCATGCCCGAGGTCAGGCTGGAGAACAGCAGCAGGAAGGTCTCGACCAGGACGTAGTTCAGTTCGAACAGTTCCTTGCCCGAGGGGCCGCCCGCCACTTCACCGCGCAGCACCGCGAAGGCGGCGAACAGACCGGCGAAGATGATGCAGTCGCTCATCAGGTAGACCCAGAAGCCGAACACGGTGTTGGCGCTGGTGTCGTGATGGGCGTGGTCGTGCGAATGGTCATGGGCATGCGCCGGGGCGGCATGCGCGGAATGACGGTCTAGGACTTGTGTAGACATAGGTTTCAGGCCTGCGACGCGACGCGCTGGAAGTGAGTCTTTTCGACTGCCTCGACTTCGCGTGCGGGCACGTAGTAGTCGATATGGTCGTCGTTGCTGCGGAAGATGAAGGACACGATCATGCCCACCAGGCCCACGACGGCCAGCCACCAGATATGCCACGTGGCCGCGAAGCCCAGCACGAAGCTGAACGCGCCCATGTAGAAGCCGGCGCCGGTGTTCTTCGGCATGTGGATCTGCTCGTAGTGCGCTTCCTGCTTGGGCAGCTCGCCACGGGCCTTCATGTCGGCGAAGGCGTCCAGGTCACGCACCACCGGGGTGTGCGCGAAGTTGTAGAACGGCGGCGGCGACGAAGTGRCCCACTCGAGCGTGCGGCCATCCCACGGGTCGCCCGTGACGTCGGCCAGCGCCTTGCGGTTACGCACGCTCACCACGATCTGCAGCACCTGGAACACGATGCCCAGGCCGATCAGCGCGGCGCCGGCCACGGCCGTGTACAGGAACGGGTTCCAGGCCGGGTTGTCGGTGTGGTTCAGGCGACGGGTCATGCCCATGAAGCCGAGCACGTACAGCGGCATGAAGGCCACGTAGAAGCCCACCAGCCAGCACCAGAAGGCGCACTTGCCCAGGCGCTCGTCGAGCTTGAAGCCGAAGGCCTTCGGGAACCAGTAGGTGATGCCGGCCAGGTAGCCGAACAGCACGCCGCCGATGATCACATTGTGGAAGTGGGCGATCAGGAACAGGCTGTTGTGCAGCACGAAGTCGGCTGCGGGCACGGCCATCAGCACGCCGGTCATGCCGCCGATCACGAAGGTGACCATGAAGCCCAGCGTCCACAGCACCGGCGTGGTCATGCGTACGCGGCCGCGGTACATGGTGAACAGCCAGTTGAAGATCTTCACCCCGGTCGGGATGGAGATGATCATGGTGGTGATGCCGAAGAACGCGTTCACGCTGGCGCCGGAGCCCATCGTGAAGAAGTGGTGCAGCCAGACCAGGAACGACAGCACCATGATGGCCGCGGTCGCGTACACCATGCCCTTGTAGCCGAACAGCTTCTTGCCGGAGAACGTCGAGATGATCTCGGAGAAGATACCGAACGCCGGCAGGATCAGGATGTACACCTCGGGGTGGCCCCAGATCCAGATCAGGTTCACGTACATCATGGCGTTGCCGCCCATCTCGTTCGTGAAGAAGTGCATGCCGAGATAGCGGTCAAGACCCAGCAGGCCCAGCGAGACGGTCAGCACCGGGAAGGCGGCGATGATCAGCACGTTGGTGCACAGCGCGGTCCAGGTAAACACCGGCATGCGCATCAGGGTCATGCCCGGGGCGCGCATCTTGAGGATGGTGACCAGGAAGTTCACGCCGGTGAGCAAGGTGCCCAGGCCCGAGATCTGCAAGCTCCACAGGTAGTAGTCCACCCCCACGCCAGGGCTGAACTGCAGGCCCGACAGCGGCGGATAGGCCAGCCAGCCGGTGCGCGCGAACTCGCCGACGCCCAGCGAGACGTTGACCAGCATGGCGCCGGCCACGAACAGCCAGAAGCTCAGCGTGTTGAGGAACGGGAAGGCCACGTCGCGCGCGCCGATCTGCAGCGGCACGACCAGGTTCATCAGGCCCGTCATCAGCGGCATGGCCACGAAGAAGATCATGATCACGCCGTGGGCGGTGAAGATCTGGTCGTAGTGCTCGGGCGGCAGGATGCCCGGCGAGCCGTTGGTGGACAGCGCCAGTTGCGTGCGCATCATGATGGCGTCGGCAAAGCCGCGCAGCAGCATGATCATCGCCACGGCGGAATACATGATGCCGATCTTCTTGTGGTCGACCGAGGTGAACCATTCATTCCACAACCAACCCCACTTGCGGGTATAGGTAATCAGCGCGAACAGCGCCAGACCACCCAGTGCCACCATCGACAACGTGCCCATGACGATGGGCTCGTGGAACGGAATGGCATCCAAACTCAATTTGCCAAACATCTTTACTCCTAGGAATTCGAGCCCGGCGCCGGCAGGGCGGGCGCGGCCATGGACACCTGGCTGGTGCCGAGGGTGTTGCGCGAGGTGCAGACAGGACCGAACGAGGTACCGTTTCCGGCGATGGCGCCGCCGGTGCCGTCCATGTACTTGTGCAGGATGCCGTGGAACAGCTGCGGATCGACCTTGGCGAACATCGCCACGGGTTCCTTCTCGCTGGGCTTGGCCAGTTGTTCGTAGTCAGCCAGGGTCAGCTCGCGCGACGAGGCGCGTACCTGCTTGACCCATTGCTCGAAGTCGAAGTTCGACACGGCCTTGGCCTTGAACTTCATGCCCGAGAAGCCGCCGCCGCTGTAGTTGGCGGACATGCCGTCGTAGGTGCCGGCTGCGTTGGCGATCAGGTGCAGCTTGGTCTCCATCCCGGCCATCGCGTAGATCTGGCTGCCCAGTTGCGGGATGAAGAACGAGTTCATGATCGAATCGGACGTGATCTTGAAGTTCACCGGCGTATTGACCGGGAACGCGATCTCGTTGACGGTGGCGATATGCAGTTCGGGGTAGATGAACAGCCACTTCCAGTTCAGCGCCACGGCCTCGATGGTGATCGGCTTGACGTCGGATTCGATGGGCTTGTACGGGTCCAGGTCGTGCGAGGACTTCCACGTGATGATGCCCAGCACCAGGATGATCAGGCACGGGATCAGCCACACCACCACCTCGATACCGGTGGAGTGGGACCAGTTCGGTTCGTAGCGGGCGTTCTTGTTGCTGGCCCGGTATTTCCAGGCGAAGGTGAATACCAGGACGATCACCGGCACCACCACCAGCAGCATCAGCCAGGTCGCGATCAGGATGATGGATTTCTCGTCGGCGCCGATCTGGCCCTTGGGATCTAGCACGGTCATGTTGCAGCCGGCCAGCAACAGGCCGCCGCAGGGCAGGAACCGCGTCCAACGCGGAAGTTTGGGTATCTTCATGTCACGACTGGTTGTGTAGGCCACGGAACGACGGCGCGGCGCAGTTTTGCCGCCTAGGCGCGAGCGAAAGGCAGCCTTAAGGCTTGGGGGAAAACGGGAAACCTGGTTAAGCGACCTGCTTGCCCGGCGAGGCGCCAATCAACGGCAGACTGGCTTGATCCTTGTAGGACGGGGCTAGCAGGCTGGCTCGGTCCTTGTAGGACGGAGCACCGTGGGACTGCGGCGGTCCACACAGAAGGATGCCGCGCTCGCGATACCCATCACGCCTGCCGGTGCGGCAAACGTGGTTTCTGGCTGAGAATCGCGGTACGTCAGACATCGTGGCCGCGAATCTACCGCATTGCAGCAACGAGGGTAAACCCGGAACCTGGAACACACTGTTCGGTTAATCGGACAATGCACCATCTTTCGCGATCACGCCGCCAACGGCTCGCTTGTCAGAAAATTCTGCGAGTGCGTCAAGGTGTCGCAGGGTGCGCACCCTTGAAAGCAGTTGCACAAATCACAACGTGCGCGCGGCGTCGCGCGCCGGCGCCGGCGGCCCACGCTCTGACCCCCGGCGACCCCGGCAGTTCTATCCAAATGCAATAAGCTTCGTTCCCCTCGCGCCGCGATTTCGCAACCATGGGGCCGGCCCGGATCCCTCCCGATCCCCGACCCCACCCGGAGAAAATCGCATGACCCTGTTGCGCAACTGGCCCCGCCGCCTTGGCCTCGCCCTGTCCTTCGCCGCCCTCTCCTGCGCCGCCCTGTCCTGGTCCGCGACCGCTGGCGCCGCCGAACAGTCCGTGCGCGTGGGCTACCAGAAAGCCGGCCTGCTCGCCGTGCTCAAGGCCCAGGGCTCGCTCGACAAGAAGCTCGCGCCGCTGGGCTACAAGGTGGAGTGGAAGGAATTCCCCGCCGGCCCGCAGCTGCTCGAGGCGCTCAATGCCGGCAGCATCGACTTTGGCTACACCGGCGCGCCGCCCGCCGTGTTCGCCCAGGCCGCCCGGGCCAACTTCGTCTACGTCGGCGCGGAGCCCGGCGGCAAGACCAACGAGGCGCTGTTCGTGCTGGACAAATCGCCGGTGCGCACCGTGGCCGATCTCAAGGGCAGGCGCGTCGCGCTGCAAAAGGGTTCCAGTTCCAACTACCTGCTGGTGCAACTGCTCAAGAAGAACGGCCTGAGCCTGCAGGACATCCAGCCGATCTACCTGCCGCCCGCCGATGCGCGCGCCGCCTTCGAAAGCGGCAACGTGGACGCCTGGGTGGTGTGGGATCCGTACTATGCGCTCGCGCAGAAGGCGCTCAAGGTGCGCACCATCGCCGACTACGAAGGCGTGCCCTCGCCCTTCAACTTCTACGAAGCCGCCGGCGGCTTCGTCAAGGCACAGCCCCAGGTCGTCAACGCCATCCTCGAACAACTGCGCACCACCGGCCTGTGGGTGGCGAAGAACCCCGGCGAGACCGCCGCCCTGCTCGCCCCCGCCGTGGGCCTGGACGTGCAGGTGGTGGAGGCCTGGCTCAAGCGCGTGCCCTACGGCGCGATCCCGGTCACGCCGGAAGTGGTGGCCGTCCAGCAGCAGGTGGCCGACCTGTTCCACCAGCAAAAGCTGATTCCCGCCGCCCTCCAGGTCAGGGACAACGTCTGGCAGGCCACCTTCCCGCTCGCCAGCCAATGACCCCGGCCAGCCGCCGGCCGGGCATGGCGGCCGGCGCCGGGTGCGATCACCGGCCGCCGCCATGGCAAGCGCCAACCCGCGCTGCTACCATGCCCGCTCCCGGGCGGCGTCCAGCCACCAAGTCATCCAAGAAGTCATCCGCGACGTAATCCACGACGTCTTCCACGACGTAATCCACCTGGAAATCCAACAAGAAAAGACTATGAAAATCGAGACGATTGCAGTCCACGGCGGCTACTCCCCCGACCCCACCACCCGCGCGGTGGCCGTGCCGATCTACCAGACCGTGGCTTACGCCTTCGACAATGCGCAGCACGGCGCCGACCTGTTCGACCTCAAGGTGCCCGGCAATATCTACAGCCGCATCATGAACCCCACCAACGACGTGCTCGAGCAGCGCCTGGCCGCGCTCGAGGGCGGCGTGGGCGCGCTGGCGCTGGCGTCCGGCATGGCGGCCATCACCTACGCCATCCAGACCATCGCCGAAGCCGGCGACAACATCATCTCGGCCAGCCAGCTCTACGGCGGCACCTACAACCTGTTCGCCCACACGCTGCCGCTGTCCGGCATCGAGACACGCTTCGCCGACGGCCGCAACCCCGCCGCCTTCGGCGACCTCATCGACGAGCGCACCAAGGCCATCTTCGTCGAATCGGTCGGCAATCCGCTCGGCAACATCGTCGACATCGCCGCCATTGCCAAGGTGGCCCACAACCACGGCATCCCGCTGATCGTCGACAACACCGTGCCGTCGCCCTACCTGTGCCGGCCCTTCGAGCATGGCGCCGACATCGTCGTGCACTCGCTCACCAAGTACCTGGGCGGCCACGGCAACAGCGTGGGCGGCGCCATCGTCGACAGCGGCAAGTTCCCCTGGGCCGAGCACAAGGCGCGCTTCAAGCGCCTGAACGAACCCGATGTGTCCTACCACGGCGTGGTCTACACCGAAGCGCTCGGCGCCGCTGCGTACATCGGCCGCGCGCGCGTGGTACCCCTGCGCAATACCGGCGCCGCGCTGTCGCCGTTCAACGCCTTCCTGATCCTGCAAGGCATCGAGACCCTGGCCCTGCGCCTGGACCGCATCACGGAAAACGCGCTGGCCGTGGCGCGCCACCTCAAGGCCAGCCCCAAGGTCGAATGGGTCAACTTCGCCGGCCTGCCCGAGCACCCGGACCACGCCCTGGTGCAGCGCTACCTCGGCGGCCGCGGCCCCGGCATCCTCTCCTTCGGCCTCAAGAGCGGCGGGCGGGAAGCCGGCGCACGTTTCCTCGATGCGCTGCAGTTGTTCACCCGCCTGGTCAACATCGGCGACGCCAAGTCGCTGGCCACGCACCCCGCATCCACCACGCACCGCCAGCTCGACGCAGCGGAACTGAAGGCCGCCGGCGTGAGCGAAGACATGGTGCGCCTGTCGATCGGCATCGAGCATATCGACGACCTGCTGGAAGACCTGGACCGCGCGCTGGCAGCTGCCTGACGCCGCTGCCGGTCCGCCCCCTCTCCCGCCCGGCGGGAGAGGGCCGGGGAAGCGGCCAGGCGCATCGCCTGCCTGCATCGCCTGCTTATTCCCCGACGTAATATCACCATGCGCATTAACTCGTTCCTTGCGCATAAGACCCCCACTACAATGAGCCCCTTGCCTGTTCGCGCCAAGCGCGCCCAGGCCCGCTACATACCAACGACAAGGGGAGCTTTGATGAAATTGGGTCTAGGAATTCGACTGATCGGCGCGGTGCTCGCGCTGGGCGTGATCCAGACGGCCGGCGCGGCCGATCCGGACAAGAAGGAAATCCGCTTCGGCGCCACCGCCGGCCCGTACTCCGACCAGATCCGCTACGGCATCAAGCCCCTGCTGGAAAAGAAAGGCTACAAGGTCACCATCGTCGAGTTCAGCGACTACGTGCAGCCCAACCTGGCGCTGGCCGATGGCGCCATCGACGCCAATGCCTTCCAGCACGTGGCCTACCTGAAGAAATTCTCCGGCGACCGCAAGCTGCAGCTGTCGGAAGTCGTGCAGGTGCCCACCGCCCCCATCGGCATCTACAGCCGCAAGCACAAGACCCTGACCGAAGTGAAAGCGGGCGCCACCGTCTCGCTGCCCAACGATCCGTCCAACCTGGCGCGTGCCATCGCTATCCTGCAGCAGACCGGCTGGGTCACGCTGAAGCCCGGCACCGACCCGATCCGTGCCAGCGAGCGCGACATCGAAACCAACCCGAACAAGCTCAAGCTGATCCAGCTCGAGGCCGCGCAGCTGCCGCGCTCGCTCGACGACGTGGACTACGCCTTCGTCAACGGCAACTTCGCCCTCTCCTCCGGCCTCAAGCTGACCGAAGCCCTGGCGCTGGAGAAGATCCCCGACTACTACATGAATCTGGTGGCCGTGCGCACCGCCGACGTGAGCAAGCCCTTCGTCAAGGACATCCGCGATGCCTACCAGTCGCCTGAGTTCAAGGCGACCACGCAGCAGCGCTTCGCGGGCTTCCTGCCGCCGTCGTACCAGCGCTGAGATGCGAGGCCTCACGGCCTCGCCCGAGAAAGAAAGGACGAGAGAAGGCTGTCAACCTGCGTCGACTGCGTGCTCGTCCGATGGATCGACCCACTTCGGTCTGGCGTCGATGACCGCGACAGTGCTGCCTACCCGGCAAGGGGTGGTGTCGGCATGGGCAACGATGGAACTGGACATAGGCTTCGCGCAATTCGGGCTTAAAGCCTGCCGACGTCGATCACGGCCTGCGCGAATGCCTGAGGCGCTTCCTGTGGGAGGTTATGGCCGATGCCCCCCGTGATAGTCCTGTGCTCGTATTTCCCGGTGAACTTGCCCGCATAGGCGCTCGGCGCCGGGTGCGGTGCGCCGTTGGTATCGCCTTCCATGGTGATGGTCGGCACACCAATGGACGGCGCCAGGGAAAGTCGCTGCTCAAAGGCGTCATACTTTGCTTCGCCAGAGGCAAGACCTTGCCGCCAGCGATAGTTGTGGACGGCAATGGCGACATGGTCTGGATTGTTGAAGGCCGATGCACTCCGCTCAAACGTGGCGTCATCGAACTTCCATCCCGGTGAGGCTTGCCTCCAGATCAGCTTGGCAAAATCGTGCGTATATTGTTCGTAGCCGGCCCGCCCGCGATCGGTTGCAAGGTAGAACTGGTACCACCACTGGAACTCTGCCTCGGGCGGCAGCGGCAACGCACCGCCTTTCTGGCTCCCGATCAGGTAGCCGCTTACCGACACCAGCCCCTTGCAACGCTCCGGCCACAGCACCGCGATGATATCGGCGGTGCGCGCCCCCCAATCGAACCCGGCGAGTGTCGCATGCCGGATATTGAGCGCATCCATCAGCGCGACGATATCTGCGGCCACGGCAGTCGGTTGCCCGTTGCGCATCGTCTCTTGCGACAGGAAACGCGTAGTACCGTAGCCGCGCAGATACGGGACAAGCACGCGATACCCGCGCGACGCCAGCAGCGGCGCCACGTCAACGAAACTATGAATATCGTAGGGCCAGCCGTGCAGCAGGATGACCGCGGGTCCGTCGACCGGCCCCGCCTCGGCGTAGCCGACATTAAGCAGCGCGGCGTCGACCTGCTTCATTGACGCAAACGATGTATGGGCACCCGGCAAGGCCGAAGGCACGACCGACGAATTCGGCGAACGTGTCTGGCCCCTGGCGGAACGCGGCACGCCAAACTGGGCAGCGGCAAGCGCCACGGCTGTCATGCCCATGAAGCCGCGACGACGCGAATTGATATTTTCTGACATATTCCTCTCCACCTCGTCAAGCGAGGTCATTGAGCTTTGCGTAGCCCTGATACCTTTGACGGCAAAGCCAAGATCGCTACTCGAACCACGCAACCCTCTCCCCGGCAAGGCATTGGCTAACGGGTGCGTGGAAAGCGCCAGGGCCTAGTTGCGAGCGCCGTCCGTGTAGACGTTCCTCGAATCGACGCGGGCACCATCGGAGAACACGTCGCGCGGTCCGACGCGTGCTCCATCGGTAAAGACATCGCGCGCTCCGATGCGTGCGCCGTCCGTGAAGACATCACGCTGGCCGATACGCGCGCCATCCGTATAGACGTCACGAGGCGAATTGACCGCGGCCACGGCGGCTTGCGAGGCAAAGGTGGCGGCCGTGGCAATCAGCAGGGCGGCACCAGAGAATTGGCTGAGACGTTTCATGAGTAGCTCCTTGAAAACCGGACAGAGAGATGACAGTCAACGACCGGATCCGAGAGGCCTGCAGCAGCAGCGCCACGTTGCGATCGTTACTGCCGTATACGCTGCGCGATCGGAAATCATTCCCGTCGTCAGATCGAAATTTTGATTTGCCGTCATAACGCCACGCGGTCGGGCCGTGCGGTGCAGCACACGGGTCACGACGCGAGGCGGTGATGAATGGGATGTGGAAAGAGCCACACGGAGAGCTGCAGGCGCGGATGGCGGCAAGGAAAAAGACGCGTCTATCTATGGCGATCTGACGGACCCGAGTGGGCCGCGGTTTTCCTTGGGCGGCCGGACCATCAACCCTGGCCTCCAGAGCTTCATGGCCAAGCGCATGGGGGCCAGGACCTTCGAGCTGAAGGCGAGTCACGTATCGTCGATCTCACATTCCCGACGAGACCGGCAGTCTCATTCTGGAAGCTGCCGGACGGGCGCCGGCTTCACGTTCTCCGCATTCATCACAGCCTCGCGTGGTGGCCCGTGCGCTGCGCGGCGCGGCACTATGGCGCCAATTTGAAATTTCAATCCTGCATCGGGAATGCTCCGCGATCTCGCGGCGTATACGCAGTAACGATCGCAACATGGCGCTGCACATAAAGCCTCGCAGGTCCGGTCGTTGAACTGTCATCTCTGTAATCGTTCGCCAAGGAGTCGATCATGAAACGCCTCAGTCAAATTTCCGGTGCTGCCCTGCTGATTGCCACCGTTACCACCTTCGCCTCGCAGGCCGCCGTTGCCGCAGTCACTTCGCCTCGCGACGTCTATACCGACGGCACGCGTATTGGCCAGCGCGATGTCTTCACGGATGGCGCGCGCGTTGGACAACGTGACGTGTTTTCCGATGGTGCGCGGATCAGTTCGAGGGATGGCTATACGGACGGGGCCCGCAACTGAGCACCGGCGGCTTTCAGCGCGCGATAGCAAACATCTTGTGAAGGAACGTCATCATGAAAGACCCTATTCGTATTGTCTGTGCAGCAGTCATCTCGGTAACGGCCCTCATTGCCACTCCAGTGTTCGCGCAGTACGCACAAGTCACAGCCCCTAACGTCACGCGAGCGGATTTGCTCCGTGAAGTCCAGGAACTGGCGGCCCTGGGATACGAGCCAAGCAGAGAAGGCAAATATCCGGCCGATCTGCAAACGGCACTACAGCAACTAGCAAAAACGCACCAGGGAAATACCGGCGCAGCGTTGGTGTCGCAGGCGCCCTCGCGGTAACGTGCTTTGCCTCGAAGAGCGCGGATCCTCGGCTGCCTCGTTCACAATGGCCCCGGAAGGGGACATTAGTGAATGCGGCGGCTTCAATCCACTGGTAGCGTTTGATAGCGCGCGCGATGCCCACGGAAATCAACCTGGACGCGGGGTTGTCACGCCGAGCTTCCATCACTTTGGCGACTGCAACCGGGATACCCGCTCGCCGTGTCCGCTCACTTCGCACATCGGATGCACACCAGGCATCCATGAAACCGACTCAAACTTTTAGTCTGACGTCGGGAATATTTCGCGATAACGGCGCGTATACGGTAGTAACGATCGCAACATGGCGCGGCTCCTGCAGGCCGCACGGATCCGGTCGTTGAAGCTTTTCCATCCATGCCCCAAGGAGCTACTCATGAAACGCCTCGGCCACATCTCCGGCGCTGCCCTGCTGATTGCCACAGCCGCCGCCCTTGCTTCCCAAGCCGCCGGTGCGGCTGTCAATTCGCCCCGCGACGTCTATGCCGATGGCGCTCGCATCGGACAGCGTGACGCATTCACCGATGGCGCCCGCATCGGACAGCGTGACGCATTCACCGATGGCACCCGCATCGGACAGCGTGACGCATTCACCGATGGTGCCCGCATCGGACAGCGCGACGCATTCACCGATGGCGCCCGCATCGGACAGCGTGACGCATTCACCGATGGTGCCTGAAATTCGGCGCTGAATGATCGTATCGACGCCGCTCGAACCCTTGCAGGCATGGATCGCACGGGCACGTCTATTTCTCCCGCAAGCGCTGCCGATCCCTACATCGACGGAACCCATGCCTGACAACGGGCCTCAATCACTCGCCAGACTGGAATGACAGCAATCCTTGCAGCGCTGCGGATGACTCGCGACAACCACCGCGTGTCACCCACAGCTGCTGATGCCACCCGGTGGTCCCGCCGCGATCAGGGAGCCTGCACCTGAACCGGAGCGCCAGGCTTTCCCGAGATCTGCGGGGCTACCACGAGGTAGCGGCGCATGTCCTCTGCGGCGCTTGTTCCCGGCGCAACGACCTGCCGGATCGGCCCGATGGTATTGACGATGGCCGCGCCGGCCGGATTCGTCATGAACACGGCAAGCGGCTCGAGCGGCCCACCGCCGTCAGCTTTGTTCGCAAGCGCCAATACATAAGGTTGCCTCGGCTGAAGGCCGGTCACCGCCGCCTGCAGCACCTGCACCAACCCCTGGTCGAATAACGTAATGCTGCTCGCGGCGGCTGCCTTCCCGCCCGGCTGCCCCTTGTTCGGCGCCAATAGCGTCAGGTGGCTTGCCTGCCCGGCAATGCCAAGCGGCTCCAGGTTCTGCGTTCCATCCCCTTGCGTCACTGCGTTCGGTACATATGCAATCGCCTGCGGTGCCTGGCCTACCGGAACCGTCGCGATCACCTTGTTGCTCAGCGTGTCGATGGCAGCGATGGCATCGGCATTTTCCAGACCCACATACATGCGGCTGCCATCGCCCGAGGGCCAGATGCCGTGAGGCAGGCTCCCCGTTGGAATGGTAGCCACCTGTGAAAAATCATCGGTACGAAAGACCTTTACCTGATTCAACCCGCCCACAGTCACGTAGGCAAAACTGCCCTTGGCATTGCGCGCGAAGTTCACGTGGTTTGTGAGGGGACCGGTTTCGAAGCTCTTGATGCGGGCGAATGGAGGACGTGCGTCAAAGACCTGAACCCTTCCAGTATCCTTGAGTGTGAACCAGACCTGCCTGCCGTCCGGCGTGGCGGCGATATTCGGACAAAACGGGCTGTCCTGCTTCACCGCACCCACGATCTTGTGCTCGGCCAATGAGATCACCTCGGTTTCCGGATTGAATGAAGAGCACACGTAGCCGTACTTGCCATCGGGCGAGAAGATCTGCATGCCAGGTCCGGCGGGCACGACAATACGGGTCTTCTCTTCGAAGGTTTTGGCATCGAGAACCGCAACATAGTTTTCTCCGCGCACGGTAACCCAGACCTCGCTGCCGTCTGGCGTGTAGAACGCCTCATGCGGCGCCCTGCCGACGTAGGTAGCGTGCTTGACCGCATTGGTTTGCGTATCGATGAACGTCACCGAATTTGAACCGATGGAGACAATGGCCAGGGTCCGATGGTCTGGTGAGAAGCCCATGCCATGTACCAGCACCTGTCCACGGTAGAGCGGACTGAAATTTCCGGGCGAAGGATCCCCGAGCCGGATCAGGCCAAGCAGACGATGATCGACCGGGTCCACCACGGAAACCGTGTTCGAAAATTGCTCGGCGGCATAGAGGCGGTCACGGTGGCTGACAGGGATATCCGGTTCGGACTGGGATACGGGGGCCTGCCCAGCCAATGACGGTGCCGCCGCCGCCAGGGCACTGACCGTCAGGACGAGGACAAGGAGCGATTCGAATTTCATCTTGACTCCTGCGACTGCTCTGGTTGGTGGCCATGCACGGGCAAGACGCGCTCACCGCCTTCACGGTGCGCTTCCTCCACAGGCACTGATATGCCGGTCGGCCTGCCGATGTCGGTGGGGGCCGCAACCGGGGGCGGTAGCGGCAGCCCTACCGCCAGACGCATGGCAAGGATCTCCTGCTGCTGCTCAACGATGATCTCCTGCGCCAGACGACGCAGTTGCTCATTGTGGCCAAAGCGCAGATAGGCCTGCGCCATATCGATCGCACCCTGGTGGTGTGGCGCCATCGTGGAGACAAAGTCCCGATCGATATTGCCGCTCGGCGTGATTTCCATGTGCCTCATCATGGCGGTCATGGCCGCGCCGTTTTCGGCCAGGAACGCGCGCTCCCCCTCGTCGTCCGCCGTGCTGCCGGCCGCGCGAGCCGGCATTGCATGGATGGCAAGCGTCAGCCACCCCATCGCCACAAGGCTTGACGCGATTCTGGCAGCGGACATAGTCATTTCGGCAACCCCTCGCAGGAGCCGCCACTCGGAGCGGCATCAATATCTTAGGAGAATATGCAAATGACGCCGCGAGACCAACGGGAATAAAAGCGAAGCCAGCGTGTTTACGAATCAAGACCCCTTGACTAACTACGGCACGCTGCCATGCACCTTGACAACGCCCCCGACACCGAACGGCTCTCGGAAGTCGATATCCAGGCGCATGCCGATGGTCTCCTGCCCCCCGGCAAGGCCGCCAGCCTCCACAGGTATCTTGAAGGCTACCCCAGCGAAGCTGGCAGGATTGCCTTCTACATGCGCCTCAACGAGCAGATCAAACAATCGTATTCTCATCACGACGTTGCGCGGGAAGCTGATTCTCGCTCGGCCAGCAAGCGGCCCGTGAGGTACACCCGCAGGGTTGCCCGCATGCTCGTATCCGGCCTGGTGCTGCTGGCGGCAGTGGGCGGGTGGCTGGCTGGCGCAAGCGCGTCGAACAAGGAGCTGGACAGTGTGGCGGTACTTGCACTGGTCGAGGCAATAAGTGCACCTGCTTATCCCAGTGCGATCGACATGGCCGGAGGCAGGCCCTCGCCCGACCTGAATTCGGTCGGATTCAGTCTTATGAGTCGAAAGCCGGTTCGCATCGGGCCGGTGTCTGAAGTGCTTCAATCGGTCTATGAAGGCCCGAATCAGCGGCGTATCGTCCTGCTGGAGGCCCGCGCCCTGCCTTTTGATCCGGCAACGCCACATTGGTCCGCACGCCGGGTTGGCGATGTTCGTTTGCTGACCTGGAAGACCGGTACCACTCACTACGTGCTCGCCGGTAGCGCCAATACCCCGCGCTTGATGCAGGCGGCCGATCTCATGACTTCGCGCTGACGTCGAGCGCATCGACAAGGACTAGAGTGAGATGGGATCGCCTCGGCAACGACAGTTCCCGACTGGAGCGGGCCATGAAAATCCAGGATGAGTTGGTCGAGCATGTGCCACGGATGCGCAGGTATGCCAGGGCATTGATCCACAATCACGACCTGGCCGACGACCTTGTACAAGACACGCTGGAACGCGCGTTGGGCCGAACCGAGCAGTTCCGTCCAGGTTCTGACTTGCGCGCCTGGCTGTTCTCAATTATGCATAATCTTTTTATCAACCAGATTCGCCGGGCCTCCGAGCGCGTGGTGCACGTATCGGTCGACGATGATTCCGTGGATGAGGGCGAATACGCAGTGCCCCCGGAGCAAATGCGCTCGCTGGAAATTCGCGATCTCGACTACGCGTTGCAGCGCCTGCCTGTGGAACAGCGTGAAGTCGTCCTCCTGGTGGGTCTGGAGGAAATGAGCTACGCCGATGTAGCGATTGCGCTTGATGTCCCGATTGGCACCGTGATGTCCCGCCTGTCGCGTGGCCGGGAACGGTTGCGGGCACTGATGGCGGGCTCGCAATCCAGCGCAAGACTCAGGGTGGTGCAATGAGCGAACAACGGATTTCCATTTCCGAAGACGATCTTCATGCCTACGCCGACGGGGCGCTGTCGGAAGAGCGCCGCGCCCAGGTTGAGCGAGCCCTGGAGCAGGACCCGGCCCTCGCGGCAAGGATCAGTGACTATTTCTCGCTGAACAGTCTGCTCCACGAGCGCTATGACAGGGTCCTGGCCGAGCCGGTGCCCAAACGCCTTCAGCCATCATCTGCAAGGCACCCGGGCCGGGGCGAAGCGGCCAACTGGCCTCGCTTTGCGGGTATCGCCGCCACGCTGGTGCTGGGCATTGCACTCGGTGTCGGGAGTCAGATGATGCCGCGCATGACGGGTCAACTCGCGAGCAATGAGCCGATCGGCAGCCTGCAGGGCCAGGACGGACTTGCACGCAATGCGGCCGTGGCACATGTGGTCTACATGCCCGACGTTGTCCGCCCGGCCGAGATCGGTTCCGATCGTGAGCAGGATTTTGTGCAATGGCTGGCAAACCGACTCGGCACCAACGTGCACCCGCCGGTGCTGACACGGGTCGGCTTCGAACTCGTCGGCGGCCGTTTGCTGCCCGATGCCGGTGGGGGCGTTGCACAATTCATGTATCGCAACGCCAAGGGCGAACGGATCACCCTCTACATATCCCACCGGACCACGAGCGCGAACACCACCGCGTTCCAGCTGTACCAGGACGGACCGGTCAATGTCTTCTACTGGCTGGACGGTGACTTCGGCTATGCCGTCAGCGGCGGAATCGATCACACGGTGCTGCTCGACATCTCGCACGATGTCTATGCCCAACTGACACCTGGAAAGAATGAATAGTCGAGCAGGCTGCGCTCCCTCCGTTCATCCGGCCTGGCCTGCAGGAGCCGACGACGCGCTCATCGTGGCAAGCAGCCTGACAAATGCGAGCGCGGCCATGTTGGTGCTGGCATGCGGGCGTGCACAGTGCAACACGGCATCGACGGTGCCGCCGCGCCTGGACTTTGCCGCTTGCAACGGCCGGTATGTCACGCGTGCCGAGCGCATTTCCGCAGCCGATGCGGGCACCAGCGCGGCGCCAAGCCCGGCCTCGACCAGGGCGAGCATGGTCGGGAGTACGCTCTCCTGATCGATGCGTGGCTGCACGCCGGCCGCATGATAGATCTTCTGGCTCAGGTCGCGAAAATAGGCTGAGCCGACCGCGCTGAATCCAACCATCGGAAGGCGATCCAGCGCCGCTGGCGCCACCGTGGCGTCTGCGGCGAGCGGATGCCCGAGTGGCAACGCCAGCAACATCGGCTCACGATCGGCTTCGAACGCATCGAAATCCGCTTCCACCGTCGGTGTGGACAGGCGCAGCAGCGCCACGTCGAGTTTGCCGGCGCGCAAGGCATCCCACTGCTCGGCTGACGTTGCCTCCGTGAAGTCGAATGCGACGGCAGGATAGGCGCTGCGGTACGCAGACAGTATGCGTGGCAAGAGGCGGTACGCGGCGGTACTTGTAAATCCCAGCGAGATCCGTCCCGTCTCGCCATGCGCTGCCCTGAGCACTGCCTGCCCGGCGGCGTCCGCATCGGCCAGCAGTTGCCTTGCCCGGTCGAAGAGCACCCTGCCCGCCTCCGTCAACTGGACCGACCGCGTCGTTCGCGCAAACAGGTCCGCACCAACGTTGGCTTCCAGTTGTCGGATTTGCTGGCTCAAAGGCGGCTGTGCCATATGGAGCCGCGCCGCGGCACGTCCGAAATGCAGTTCCTCGGCCACCACAACAAAGAGGCGCAACGCGTGCAACGAGAGAGCCATTGATACATAAAAATGAATGAATACTCTGGAATATTATATTTGATCTATCGAATAGACCAGCATAAGATTGCCTTCGATATCCCCTTCAAAGCCCCGCGATTCTTGCCCATAGGAACTCCAACATGAATCCCAAAGCCCTGTTCCGTACCCTGGCGGGAAGTATCGCCGCAGTGTGCTTCAGCGCCCTCCTGCCTTTGCCCGCCATGGCACAACATTCGCAATACCCGGTCAAGCCGATCCATATGGTTGTGCCGTTCGGCGCTGGCAGCGTGACCGACACCCTGGCGCGCATCATTGCAACCAGGCTCAGTGAGGCCTGGGGCCAGCCTGTCGTGGTTGACAACCGGGCGGGCGCCGACGGCAACATCGGCACAGGCTATGTTGCCGCGGCGGAGCGCGACGGCTACACGCTGCTCTTTGGCGCGGCCAGCACCAACGCGATCAATGCCAGCCTCCACACCAACCTCAAGTTCGACCCCCAACGCGACTTCGTGCCGGTGGTCAATGTGGCCAGCGTGCCCAATGTGCTTGTGGTTCCGCCTAGCGTTCCCGCGCGCTCAGTCAAGGAACTGCTGGCACTGCTGCACAGGCAGCAATACAGCTATGCCTCGGGAGGCGCCGGTGGCAGCCAGCACCTGTCGGCCGAATTATTCAAGTCCATGTCGAAGACCGATATCCTTCACGTGCCTTACAAGGGCGGTGCCCCTGCGCTGACCGATCTGCTCGCCGGGCGCGTGCAAATGATGTTCTGCAACCTCCCGCTATGCCTGCCGCATATCCGCTCCGGCAAGCTCATTGCCCTCGGCGTGACCTCGGCGCGGAAATCGCCTCTGCTGCCCGACGTTCCCACGATTTCCGAGTCGGGCCTGCCCGGCTACGTGGTGGAAGGCTGGTTCGGCATGTTTGCGCCAGCCGGCGTGCCCAAACAAGTGGTCAGCCGCATCAATGCGGAAGTTGTCCGCATCCTGAAAGATCCCAAGACACGCGAGCAACTGCTGGCCCAGGGCGCGGAGCCCGTCGGCGATACGCCCGAAGCCTTTGCCGTCTTCGTGGGCAAGGAACATGATCGCTGGGCGGCTGTCATCCGCAATGCCGGCATCACCTTAAACTAGGAGCATCCAGCTCATGCGCGCCCCCAATCGTCTCACCGCCCTTGAGGCGGCCACCCGGATCGAGCGAGGCAACCTTACCGCCGAAACGCTGACGCATGCCTGCCTCGAGCGCATACAGGAACGCAACGGCGCGGTGCAGGCCTTCGTCGCCGTCAATGCCGATCTGGCTCTCTCCCAGGCGCGTGCGGCGGATCGCCGCCCGGGTGGCCCGCTGCGCGGCATTCCTGTCGCCGTCAAGGACATCATCGATACCGTCGGCTACGACACGGCCTACGGCTCGGCAGCGATCTATGCCGGGCATCGCCCTGCAGCAGACGCCGGCTGCGTTGCGTCTGCGCATGAAGCCGGTGCCGTCATACTTGGGAAGGTTGCCACCAGCGAATTCGCCACGCAGACGCCGAGCGCAACGCGCAACCCCCTCGACCTGGAACGCACGCCGGGCGGCTCGTCCAGCGGTTCCGCAGCCGCCGTCGCGGATTTCATGGTGCCGGTCGCGTTCGGTACGCAGACTACCGGGTCGATCACCCGCCCGGCAGCGTACTGCGGCGTGGTCGGCTACAAGCCGACTTTCGGCCTCATCAGTAGTGCCGGCGTGAAGACCCTCAGCCATACCCAGGACACGGTGGGCCTGCTGACCCGCACCGTCGCCGACGCCGCCTTCTTCTGCCTTGGCCCGGCGCAGGCACGCGCCGTCGAACAACCGGGGTTGAGGCCGCGCATTGGCGTGTGCCTGTCGAGTCAGTGGCAGCATGCCAGCCCCGAAACGCACGCCGCCCTCGACGCGATCGCCGCCCGCGCCGAGCGGGCCGGCGCAAGCGTGCTGCGCTGCAGGCTGCCGCAGGAACTGGAAGCCTTGATCGATCTGCAGAGCAGCATGTTCGCCTACGAGGCCAGGCAATCGCTCGCCCATGAACGTACGCAACATCACGAGCAGCTCAGTGCGCGCCTGCAAACGCGCCTGGCCGGTGGGGAGACCGTGAGCACAGAGGCCTACCTGCAAATACGAAGCCGCATGCACGCCGGCACCCGACAAGCCGATGCCATGTTCGGCGATCTCGACGTGCTGCTCTACCCCGCCGCGGACGGCGAAGCCGAGCTGGGCCTGGCAGACTCGGGCTCGCCACGTTTCGGCGCACTCTGGACAGCGCTGCACCTGCCCACGGTTTCATTGCGCATAGGGACTGGCCCCGCCGGGCTGCCAATTGGAGCCCAACTGATCGGACGCTATGCGGATGACGCACGCCTGCTCGCGGTTGCAAGCGCCCTGGCGCGCATTGCAGGCTACGATCAGTAAGCGAAGGGGGTAGGAGAGCGCGCCTTGGGCCGCCCAGCGAAGTAACCAAACAAGCTTCTTGCTGGACAGGCATCCGCCGCTGCGCGCCATGACCCGCAGCAGCGGCCCGCGCGGCTACTTGCTGGCCACCTGCCCGCCAGCCTGCCCGCCAGTCTTTCCGCCGGACTTCCCGCCATCGGCCAGCGTCGACGCCCCGCCCCAGTCCCCGCCCAGCGCCTTCACCAGGAACACTGCGGTCAGCATCTGCTGCCCCCGCAACTGGACGGCGGTGCGCTCGGCGCCCAGCAAACCCTGCTGGGCCGTGATCACGTCCAGGTAGCCGGTGGCGCCGCCGTCGTAGCGGGCCGTGGCCATGTCGAGCACCTTGCTGGCGCTGCCCACGGCGCGCTGCTGCTGGTCGTTGGCGCGCGACAGCGCGGCGAGGCCCGTGATGCCGTCCTCCACTTCCTGCATCGCGGTCAGCACCACGCGGCGGTAGTTGGCCACCGTGCCGTCATAGCCAGCACGCGCGAAGTCCAGGTTGGACCGCAGCTTGCCGCCGTCGAACAGCGTCACCGCCGCCGACGCCCCAAGCGACCACACCAGGCTCGGCAGGTCGAACAGCGAGCCGAACGATCGCGTCTCCGTGCCGATGGCCGAGCCCAGGATCACGCTGGGATAGAACGCTGACTTCGCCACGCCGATCTGCGCATTGGCGGCCGCCATCGCGCGCTCGGCCGAAGCCACGTCGGGGCGGCGCTCCAGCACGTCGGACGGCACGCCGAGCGGCACCGCCGGCGGCACCAGCTCGGCCCCCTCCGGCGCCAGCGTGAACAGCGGCGCGGGCGTGCCGGTCAGCGTGGCGATGGCGTGCTCGAACTGGCCGCGCTGGCGCGCGAGCACGTCCACCTGCGTGAGCGTGGCGTCGAGCAGCGCCTGCTGCTGCGCCAGGTCCAGGCCCGACGCGGCGCCCAGGTCGTGGCGCGCATTGACCAGGTCCAGCGCGCGCCGCTGCAGCGCGATCGAGCGGCGCAGCACGTCGACCTCTACGTCGAGTGCGCGCAGGTTGTAGTAGTTGGCGGCGAGATCCGTGGTCAGCAGCAATCGCACGTTCTCGAAATCGGCGAGCGACTGCTGCGCCGATGCCTGTGCGCTCTCGATCGTGCGCCGCACGCGGCCGGCCAGGTCAAGCTCGTAGCCGACGGTGAACGAGGCCGTGAAGTCGTTCTGCACCGTCGAGTAGTTCGGCGCGGCGTAGTTGGTCAGCGGCCGGTTGGCCGAGATCCGCGCGCGCTGCTCGCGCGCATTGATGCCGATCTGCGGGAACAGCCCGGCGTTGGCGGCATTGGCCTGCGCGCGCGCCTGCAGCAGGCGCGCGTTGGCGGCGGCGAGCGTCGGGCTGGCGGCCAGCGCCTGGCGCTCCAGCGCGTCCAGGCGCGGATCGCCGAAGCGCTCCCACCAGTTGCCCTTGGCCACGCTGTCGCCCGGCGTGCTTTCGCGCCACGGCGGCTCGAGCTTCCATGCCGCCGGCATGTCGGCCTCGGGCTTGCGGTAATCGGGCCCGGCCGCGCAGCCGCCGAGCAAGGCGGCCAGCGCCACGGCCGGTGCGATCGCTTGCGCGCTGCGCCGCAGCCTCATCGCCTGGCCTCCGTGGCGGCGGGCGCGGAGGCCGGTGACGCCGGCGCCAGCGCCACGCGGTCGCCGTCGGCGATCGAGTCCGACGGGTTCAGTACCAGGCGGTCCTGTGCGCCCACGCCGTCGAGGACCTCCACGGTGGCGCCGTAGTAGCGGCCCAGCGTGACCGGGCGCAGCGTCACCTTGCCCTGCGCGTCGACCACGGCCACGCGCGTGCCCTCGGCGCGGAACAGCAACGTGTTGCTCGGCGCCTGCAACGCCTGGCTGCTCTTGAGCGGCAGCGAGACCGTGACGTAGGCCCCGGGCAGCAGCACGCCGTCGCGGTTGGGCAGCGTGACCTCCACCTGCATGGTCCGCGTGGCGGCGTCGATCGACGCAGCGGTGCGCGCCACCTGCCCCTTGAAGGCCTGGCCACGCAGCTCCGCCTGCGTCACCACCACTTCCTGCCCTGCCTTGACGAGATTGGCATAGCTTTGCGGCACGTTCACGTAGACGCGCAGCGGGTCGGTCTGCGAGAGCAGGAACAATTGGCGGTTGCCATCGATCAGGTCGCCCACGTCAACGCTGCGGCGGGTGATGATGCCGGCGAACGGCGCCACCACGCGCTTGAAGCCTTCGAGCTGGCGCAGGCGCTGCACGTTGGCATCGGCCGCGGCCACGTTGGCCACGCCTTGCGTGACCGCGCTGCGGCGCTCGTCGAGTTCCTGCTGCGACACCACGTCCTTCTTGCGCAGCCCCTCCCAGCGCTCTACCGTGCTGCGCGCCAGCGCCAGGCTGGACGCGGCCTGCTCGCGCGCGGCGATGGCCTGGCTGAGCTGCTGGTCGATCTCGGGTGTCTCGACCTCGGCCAGCAGTTCGCCCTTCTCCACATGCGCGCCGATGTCCTTGGTCCAGCGCTTCACATAGCCGTTGGCGCGCGCGGCGATGGGCGCCTGCACGAAACCCTGCAGCGTACCGGGCAGCGCCAGCGACTGGCTGCTGCCGGCCTGCGGCAACGCGGTCAGCACGTACTGCCTGGCGCGCTCTTCGGTGCCCGCGCGCAGGGCCTTGGCGTCGGCATAGCGGCTGATCAGCGTGCGCCCGGCGCCCACCGCCAGCAGCGCCAGCACCACCAGCGCCGCGATACGCGTGCGCCGCGCCACCTCGCGGCGCTTCAAATGCTCGTGCGGATCGTCCCCGCCGGCATCGCCCATGTGCAGGCCCAGCTCTGCATGGCGTTGTTCGGTCATTGCCTCAACCCTCTTGATGTGTGGGAGCCAGCGGCGGATGCGCCCCGCCCCGGTGCGCCTTGCGCCCGGCCAGCCAGCGGTGCACGGCGGCGAACACCACCGGTACGAAGAACAGTGTCGACACGGTGGCGAACAGCAGCCCGCCGATCACCGCGCGGCCCAGCGGCGCGTTCTGCTCGGCGCCCTCGCCCAGGCCCAGCGCCATCGGGATCATGCCGATGATCATGGCCAGCGCCGTCATCAGCACCGGGCGGATGCGGGTGGCGCCCGCCTCCAGCGCGGCCGACAGCGGCGGCACGCCCTCGTCGAGCCGCTGCCGCGCGAACGACACCAGCAAGATACTGTTGGCGGTGGCCACGCCCATCGTCATGATCGCACCGGTCAGCGCGGGCACGCTCAGCGTGGTGCCGGTGATGAACAGCATCCAGGCGATGCCGGCCAGCGCCGCGGGCAGCGCCGCGACGATGACCGCCGCGTCGATCCACGACTGGAAGTTCACCACCACCAGCAGGTACACCAGCACGATCGCCATCGCCAGCCCGACACCGAGGCCGATGAACGACGACTGCATGGTCTGCACCTGCCCGCGCACCACGAGCTGCGAGCCGCGCGGCAGCTTGCCCTGCATCTGGTCCACGAGTTTCTGCACCTTGCCCGCCACGGTGGCGAGGTCGGTGCCCTGCACGCTCACGTAGATGTCGATCGCCGGCAGGATGTTGTAGCGCGACACCACCGCCGGCTGGCGCGACGTGGAGGCCTGCACCAGGTTGCCCAGCAGTTGCGAGCCACCCGGGCTGGTGGCGGCGTTCGCGGGGGCCGCGGGGCTCGCGGCATTCGCGGCGGCGCCCACCGGCAGGTTGAGCAGCGTGTCGAGCGAGTCGATCTTGTACTGCGGCGTCTGCACCGCCACGCTGTAGACGATGCCGTTGCCCGGATTGAGCCAGAACGCCGGCGCGGTCTGCGAGCTGCCGGACAGCGAGATCAGCACGTTCTGCCCGACGTTCTGCGCCGACAGCCCGAGCTGCTGCAGGCGCGTGCGGTCCATGTCCAGGTTGATGGCGGGATAGTCGTTGCGCTGGTGCACGTGCGCGTCGACGGCGCCGGGGATCTGGCGGATCTGCTTGACCAGCTCGCCGGCGAGCTGGGCGTTGGCCTGCAGGTTGTTGCCCGTGAACTGCACGTCGATGGCCGCCGGCAGCCCGAAGTTCAGGATCTGCGTGACGATATCGGCCGGCTGGAAGAAGAACTCCACGCCGGGGAAGCGCCTGGGCAGCTCGGCGCGCAACAGCGAGACGTACTCCTCGGTGGGCCGGTGGCCCTCCCGCAGCGACATCAGGATCTCGCCGTCGAGCGTGCCGATGGTGCCGGCATTGCTGTAGGACAGGTTGATGCCGCTATTGGGCACGCCCAGGTTGTCGAGGATGGTCTCCAGCTCGGCGGGCGGGATCATCTCGCGGATGGCCGCCTCCACCTTGTCGGCCACGCGCGCGGTCTCCTCGATGCGGGTGCCGGTCGGCATGCGCATGTGCAGGCGGATCTGGCCGGCGTCCACGGTCGGGAAGAAGTCGCGCCCGAGGAACGGGATCAGCGCGCACGACAGCACGCAGAAGCCCAGGAACACGGTGGCGAAGCGCTTGCGGTTGGCCAGCTGCGCCGACAGCGCCAGCGTGTAGACGCGCCGCACGTTCTCGAAGCGGCGGTCGAACCCGCGGTACAGCCGCTGCAGCAAGCTGGGCTTGCCGTCGCCGCCCTGCGTGTGCGCGCCGCCCATCAGCAGCATCACCAGCGTCGGCACCAGCGTGCGCGACAGGATATAGGAGGCCGCCATGGCGAACACCACGGCCTCGGCCAGCGGCACGAACAGGAAGCGCGCGACGCCCTCGAGGAAGAACATCGGCACGAACACGATGCAGATGCACAGCGTGGACACGAACGCCGCCACCCCGATTTCTCCGGCGCCGGTGTCGATGGCCTCCAGCAGCGGCTTGCCCAGGTGCAGGTGCCGCTCGATGTTCTCGATGGTGACGATGGCCTGGTCCACCAGGATACCGACCGAGAGCGCCAGGCCCCCCAGCGTCATCAGGTTCAGGGTTTCGCCGAGCGCGTGCAGCATCAGCACCGACGCCAGGATCGACAGCGGAATGGTCAGCGCGATGATCAGCGTGCTGCGCCAGTTGCCGAGGAACAGCAGCACCATGGCGGCGGTCAGGCCGGCGGCGATCAGCGCCTCGAACACCACGCCCTTGACGGCGGCCTTCACGAACACCGACTGGTCGAACAACGGCGTGACCTTCACGTCCGGCGGCAGGATCTGCTGCGCGCGGGGCAGCAGCGCGCGCAGGTTGCTGACGATGTCCAGCGTGGAGGCCTCGCCGTTCTTGAGCAACGACAGCAGCACGCCGCGCTGGCCGTCCTGGCGCACGATATTGGTCTGCGGCGAGAAGCCGTCGCGCACGTAGGCCACGTCGCGCAGGTAGGTGGTGTTGTTGCCGATGGTGCGCACCGGCAGGTCGTTGAGGCCGGCGATCGCGTCGGGCGAGCCGTTCATCTTGACGTTGAACTCGGTCTCGCCGAGCTTGGCCGTGCCCGACGGCAGGATCAGGTTCTGCAGGTTGACCGCGTTGACCACGTCGGCCGGCGCGAGGCCGCGCGCCTGCAGCGCCTGCATGTCGAGGTCCACCGACACCAGCCGGCTCTTGCCGCCGTACGGGAACGGCACCGCCACGCCGGGGATGGTGATGAGCTGCGGGCGCAGCAGGTTCACGGCGGCGTCGAACAGCGACTGCTCCGGCAGCGTGGGGCTGGACAGGCCGAGCTGCACCACCGGGATGCTCGAGGCCGAGTACTTGATCACCAGCGGCGGCGTGATGCCGGGCGGCAGCTGCCGCAGCTGCGACTGCTCCACCGCCACCACCTGCGCGATCGCCGTCTGGATGTTGGCGGTGGGCTGGAAGAAGATCTTGATGATCGCCACGCCGTTGAGCGACGTCGACTCGATGTGCTCGATGTCGGAGACGGTAGTGGTCAGGCTGCGCTCGTTCTGCGCCGAGATGCGCTGGCCCATCTCCTGGGGCGACAGGCCGTTGTAGTTCCAGATGATGCTGATGACCGGGATGTTGATTTCCGGAAAGATGTCGGTCGGCATCTTCAGCAGCGCGAAGGGCGTGGCGAGCACGATCAGCATCGCCATCACGATAAAAGTGTACGGGCGACGCAGCGCCAGCTGGACCATGGACACGAGGCGGGTCTCTTGTGGAAAGGACGACGGAAAGAACGACGGAATGAACGACGGAAAGAACGGCAGGATCGCTGCAGATCGTCGACACCGCCACCGGACCAGGGCGCGCGGGCGGCATGCGGTGGCGAGGACGTTTGCCCGAGCCCGCAGATGCGCTCATTGCGTCGACAGTGGACGAATATAGCACGGCGTTTGCGGCGCGGCAGGCCTTCGCTGGCAAACGCCGATGGCCGCTTTCAAAGGTGTTGCGCGCAGTGCAAATACATTCACGCAGACATTTATCGGGTGCGCGAATGCATGGACATTACCCCCTCACCCGCCCTGCCGGACGCATAAGCAACTGCGGCATTATTCGTTCCCTGCCGGCCGGCGCTCGCCTACCCTTCTGCGCTTATCGACGGACAATGCAGGAACGGCAATGGCGCAAGAACTCGACAAACAGCGGCGCACGGTGGTCAGCAGCGTGCTCGCGGCCGGGGCGGCTGCCCTGCTCGGCTTGGCGCAGCCGGCCCGCGCGCAAGCGCAAAAGCACACGCTGCGCATCGGCTACCAGAAATCCTCCACGCTGATGATCCTGCTGAAATCGCGCGAGACGCTGGAAAAGGCGCTGGCGCCGCTCGGCGCAACGGTGCAGTGGTACGAATTCACCTCCGGGCTGCCGCTGCTGGAGTCGCTCAATGTCGGCAACCTGGACCTCAGCGCCGACGTGGCCGACGCGGTGCCGCCCTTCGCCCTGGCCGCCGGCGCCAGCCTGACCTACTACGCGATCGAGACCCCGTCGCCCGAGGCGCAGGCCATCGTGGTGCGCCAGGATTCGCCGATCAGGGAAATCGCCCAGCTCAAGGGACAGCGCATCGCCTTCGCCAAGGGTGCCGGCGCACACTACCTGCTGCTCGAGGCCCTGGCCAGCGCGGGCCTGTCGATCCGCGACATCGAGCCGGCTTACCTCAGCCCGGCCGACGCGCGCGCCGCCTTCGAGCGCGGCAGCGTGGCCGCCTGGGTGATCTGGGATCCGTTCCTGGCCGCCGTGCAGCGCCAGGCCAGCGCGCGCATCCTGCGCGACGGCAAGGGCCTGGCGAGCTACCGGCGCTTCTATCTGGCCGCCACGCCATACGCCCAGAAGCACCCGGAAGTGCTAGCGGCGGTCTACGACGAACTGCGCCGCGCCGGCGAATGGATCAAGCAGAACCCCGCAGCCGCGGCGCAATGGCATGCGCCGCTGATCGGGCTGGACGCGGCCACGGTGGAAGCGGCCAACCGGCGGCGGACTTACCAGGTCCAGACCGTCGACGCCGCATCGCTGGAAGAGCAGCAGCGGATCGCCGATGCATTTGCCAGCCAGAAGATCCTGCCGCGCAAGGTGGTGGTGGCGGATTCGCCGGTCTGGAAAAGGGCCTGAGCGGCCTGGGTCCGCGCCAAGCCTTGCCGCCGGCGCCGCGCGCGCCACTTCCGGCGCCGGCCGGTGGGCATCCCGGATCTGGCGTATAGTCGGTTGGCATCAATCTACCGGATGCAACCTTCCATGCCACCCAAGACCGGGCAGGCCGAGCCTGCTGCGCTGCGCATCGGCATCGTCGTCTACGACGGCTTCCAGGCCATGAACCTGGCGGTCAGCTCGGTGCTCGAGTTCGCCAACCTCACCGCCGGCCGCCCGCTYTACGCGCTCTCGCTGCTCTCGGAGCACGGCGGCCCCGTGCTCACCTCGGGCGGCTTCGCCGTCACCACGAAGCCGTTCGACGACACGCCTTTCGACACGATCCTGGTGGTGGGCGACAACGAAATCCTGCCCACCAGCCCCGGCATGGTCAGCTTCCTGCAAAAGGCGGCGCAATCCTCGCGCCGCATCGGCGCCACCTGCACGGGCGCCTTCAACCTCGCCGAGGCCGGCCTGCTCGACGGCCGCCGCGCCACCACCCACTGGTTCTTCGCCAGCCACCTGCGGCGCGCCCATCCCAAGGTGAAGCTGGAGGAAGACCGCATCTTCATCATCGACGGCCCGGTCTGGACTTCCGCGGGCATGACGGCCTGCATCGACCTGGCGCTAGCGCTGGTGGAAAAGGATGCGGGCGCCGAGGTCGCGCGCCAGGTGGCGCGCAAGCTGGTGGTCTATCACCGCCGCGCGGGCGGGCAATCGCAGTTCTCGGCGCTGCTCGAGCTGGAGCCCAAGTCGGACCGCATCCAGCTGGCGCTGGACTTCGCCCGGCAGAACCTGCATGCGGAACTCTCGGTGGAACAACTGGCGCAGGCCGCGCACCTGAGCCCGCGCCAGTTCAGCCGGGCTTTCCGCGAAGAGACCGGGCAGACGCCGGCCAAGGCGGTGGAGCACCTGCGCGTCGAAGCCGCGCGGCTGATGATGGAGTCGGGCCGGCATCCGATCGACGTGGTGGCAAGGGACACCGGCTTCGGCGACCGCGAACGCATGCGGCGCGCATTCCTGCGCGCCTTCGGCCAGCCGCCGCAGGCGATCCGGCGCATGAGCCGCACGGAAGCGGAGCCCGCCCCGGCCTGACCGGCGCGCCGGGGCCGGGCGACAGGCCTAGCCGTGATTCGCCGCGAACCGGTCCGTGGCGGCGAGTAGCTGGTCGAGGATGCCAGGCTCGGACCATGCATGGCCAGCGCCTTCGATCAGGTGGAAATCGGCTGTGGGCCAGGCCTGGTGCAGCGCGTAGGCGTAGCGTGCCGGGCAGGGCATGTCGTAGCGGCCATGCACGATCACGCCGGGAATGCCGGCGAGCCGGTGCGCGTCGCGCAGCAACTGTCCCTCCTCCAGCCAGCCGCCGTGGACGAAATAGTGTGTCTCGATGCGGGCGAAGGCCAGGGCAAAATGCGCGTCGCCGTGCGTGGCCGAGAAGGCGGCGTCCGGCAGCAGCGTGATGGTCTCGCCCTCCCACAGGCTCCACGCCACCGCGGCCTCCAGCTGCTTCGCGGTATCGCTGCCGGTCAGCAGCTTGCGGTAGGCGCCCAGCATGTCGCCGCGCCCGGCCTCCGGCACGAGCGCCTGGAAGCGCGCCCACTTTTCCGGGAACATCTCCGAGACGCCAAACTGGTAGTACCAGGCCAGTTCCGCCTTGCTCAGGGTATAGATGCCGCGCAGCACCAGCTCGCTGACCCGCTCCGGGTGGCGCTGCGCATAGGCCAGCGCCAGCGTCGAGCCCCAGGAGCCGCCGAACACCAGCCATTGCTCGGCACCGGTCAGCCGGCGCAGGCGCTCGATATCCTCGACGAGGTGCCAGGTGGTATTGGCCTCGAGGCCGGCATGCGGGGTCGAGCGGCCGCAGCCGCGCTGGTCGAACAGCAGCACATCGTAGCGCGCGGGGTCGAACAGCCGGCGATGCTCGGCCGAGATGCCGCCGCCGGGCCCGCCATGCAGGAAGAGCGCCGGCTTGCCGCCCGGCGTGCCTACCCGCTCGTAATAGATGACGTGGCCATCGCCGACATCGAGCGTGCCGCTCGCGTAGGGTTCGATGGGCGGATAGAGCGTGCGCAGTGCGGTCATGGCGGTTTCCGGGAAGGCAGGTATCTGCACGGATTGTAGTCTGCTCCGGGCCTGCTTCGGGTCAGCGCCGGGTCAACTCCGGGTCAACTCCGGGCCAGCTCCGGACCGGCTCGGTAGTGGGCACGCCCAGGCGGGCGGCACGCGCCAGCCCGTCCGAAGCCGCGTCGATGCCGACCATGGCGCCCATCTCCAGGTGCCTGGCCTGGCGCATCACCTTGATCATGAGGTCGGTGCCGATATTGCCCGAGCCGATGATGGCCACCTTGTGCCTGCCGCTCGTTCTCATGTCCATGCCGGTTCTCCCCGCCGCCTCAGCGGCCCAGTGCCTTCGCGGTCTTGCCGCCGATGCCGAACTGCGTGTTCGGCACCTCGGTGATCATCACGCGCACGGTCTCGACCGGCGCGCCGATCGATTCCACCGCGGCGTCGGTGAGCGCGCGGATGAGGCGCGCCTTCTGCTCTTCGGTCCTGCCTTCGATCAGGAAGACTTGCATGATGGGCATGGTGTTTCTCCAGTCTGGTTTGGTCTGGTTTGGTTTGGGTTGGGTTGGCTTGACCTGGCTTGGGTCGATCGATTGCGTATAAGGTGCCGCCAGGCCCCGCGCACTCGGCGCGGGCTTGCCATGCCGTGCGGCAGGCCTAGTTCGGCCAGCATGACATCGTAACAGTGGGTGCCGTTGCTGTAGCCCTCGCGCTCGGCCAGCCACCTGCTGGCGGCGTGCTCAGACGAAGCGCATCGAAACCGTGCCCAGGTGCTGGTAGCGCACCGTGATGCTGTCGCCCGCCGCCACCGCGACGGCCTCGGTCACGCCGCCGGTCATGATGAAGGTGCCGGCCGGCAGCTCGCGCCCGCGCGCGCCCAGCATATTGGCCAGCATCGCCACGCTGCTGGCCGGATGGCCCAGCACCGCCGCGCCGGCCGCGGTGGCCACCACCTCGCCGTTCTTCTCCAGCACCACGCCGAGGTTCTTCAGGTCCAGCCCGTCGGCACCGCGGTGCGTGCCGCCGGTGACGAAGCGCGCGGACGAGGTGTTGTCCGCAATCACGCTCTTGAGATCGAAACGGAACTGCTCGTAGCGCGAGTCGATCACCTCCACCGCCGGCAGCACGAAGTCCGTGGCCGCCAGCACGTCGCCGATATGGCAGCCCGGGCCACGCAGCGGATGCTTGAGCACGAACGCGATCTCCGCCTCCACCTTGGGATGGATCAGCGCGGCGGTGTCGATGGCGCCGCCATCCATGCAGGCGCCGTAGTCGGTCAGGAAGCCGTAGACCGGTTCGGTCACGCCCATCTGGCGCATCTTGGCAAACGAGGTCAGGCCCATCTTGAGGCCAGCGATGCGGGTGCCGCGCGCTTGCTTGCGGGCGCGGATCGCGTCCTGGATGGCGTAGGCGTCGTCCCAGTCCATGTCGGGATGGGTATCGGTGATCTTGCGCACCGGCTCGCGCGTGAGTTCGGCGTTCTCCAGGAACTCGGCGAGCTGGAGGATGGTGTCTTGGGTCAGGTTCATGGCTAGCTCCTGTGCAGCGGATAGACGGGATTCACACGAAGCGCACGCCGGCCGAGCCGATGCCGCCGAGGCTGATGCGCAGCTGGTCGCCGGCCTTGACCGGCACCATCGCGGCCAGCGAGCCGGACAGGATCACCTCGCCCTTCTTCAGGCCAATGCCGAGCCGCCCGAGCGTGTTCGCCAGCCACGCCACCGCATTGGCCGGGTGGCCCAGCGCGGCCGCACCCGCGCCGGTGGCAACGATCTCGCCGTTCTTCTCCAGCGTCATGCCCACGGTGCCCAAGTCGAGCCCGCGCGGGTCCACCGCCGCATCGCCGAGCACGAACACGCCCGACGAGGCGTTGTCCGCCACGGTGTCCTGGATGCGGATCTTCCAGTCGCGGATGCGCGAATCGACGATCTCGAAACACGGCAGCACGTAGGCGGTGGCGCGCAGCACGTCGGCATTGGTCACGCCCGGCCCGGCCAGGTCTTCCTTGAGCACGAAGGCGATCTCGCCTTCGGCCTTGGGCGCGATCAGCGTGTCGGCGGCGATCGCCGCGCCGTCGCCGTGGACCATGCCGGACAGCAAGTGGCCGAAATCCGGCTGGCGCACGTCGAGCATGTCCATCACCACGCGGCTGGTCACGCCGATCTTCTTGCCGACCACCCGCTCGCCGGCATCGATCCGGTGCTGCACCATGGCCAGCTGGATGCGGTAGGCGTCGTCGATGGACAGGCCTGGCCAGGTCGCGGTCAGCGGAGCCAGCGGCGCGCGCGCGACCAGTGCCTGGTGCAGGCTCGCGCCGATCTCGCGGATCTGTTCTCGCGTGATGCTCGTCACGTCCATCTCGTTTGTCGCGTTTGTCGCGTTTGTCTCGTTGCCCATGGCCAGCCTCACAGCTTCACGCAGATATTGCGCAGTTCGGTATAGAACTCCAGCGAATGCACCCCGCCCTCGCGGCCAATGCCGGATTGCTTGGCGCCGCCGAAGGCCGTGCGCAGGTCGCGCAGGAACCAGGCGTTGATCCAGCAGATGCCCACGTCCAGCGCACGGCCCATGCGGTGGGCGGTGCCGAGGTCGCTGGTCCACACGGTCGCGGCCAGGCCATAGGGCGTATCGTTGGCGAGCCGCACGACCTCCTCTTCCGTATCGAAGGGCGCGATATGGCAGCAGGGCCCGAAGATCTCCTCGCGGATCACCGCCGCGTCCTCGGGCAGGCCGGTCCAGATGGTCGGCTGCACCCAGGCGCCTTCGGCCAGCGCGCCCGGCATCGGCGGCACGCCACCGCCGGTGACCACGGTGGCGCCGGCCTGCGCCGCCTTGCGGTAGTACGACAGCACCTTGGCCTGATGCTCCAGCGACACCAGCGGCCCCATGTTCACGCCGTCGTCGCCCGGCTTGCCCAGCTTCAGCCCCTCCGCCCTGGCCTTGAGCGCGGCGACGAAGCGCGCGAAGATGGGCCGCTGCACATAGACCCGCTCGGTGCCCAGGCACACCTGGCCGCTGTTCTCGAAGGCCGAGCGCGTGATGCCGGCGACGGCCTTGTCGAAGTCCGCATCCGCGAACACGATGCCGGCGTTCTTGCCGCCCAGTTCGAACGAGACCGGACGCACGCCATTGGCGGCAGCCTTCATGATGGCCTCGCCGGTGCGTGTCTCGCCGGTGAAGGTAATGCCGTCTACATCCGGGTGCGCGGTCAGGAAGGCGCCGGCGGAATCGGGGCCGAAACCGTGCACCACGTTGTAGACGCCGGGCGGCACGCCGGCTTCGTTCATCACCTCGCCCAGCAGCGTGGCGGTGGCTGGCGTCTCCTCCGATGGCTTGACCACCACGGTATTGCCGCATGCCAGCGCGGGCCCGACCTTCCACGTCATCAGCAACAGCGGCAGGTTCCACGGGCACACCACGCCGATCACGCCGCGCGGCGCGCGCACCGCATAGTTGATGGCCTCGCCGCCGTCCGGGGTGGCCATGGCGAAGCTCTCCGCCGGCACGTTCTTGATGAGGTCGGCAAACACCTTGAAATTGGCCGCGCCGCGCGGGATGTCGACATGGCTGGCCAGCGACAGCGGCTTGCCGGTGTCGGCGATCTCCGCCTGCAGGAAATCGTCGAAGCGGCGGTTGATGCCGTCGGCCACCGCGTGCAGCAACTCCACGCGCTGCGCCACGGTCATCCTGCCCCACGGTCCGTGCAGGGCCTGCCTGGCCGCGCTCACGGCGGCGTCCACCTCGGCCTGCCCGGCTTCGTGCACGCGGGCGATCAGGCTGTTGTCGACGGGGTTGCGGTCGTCGAACTGGCGGGCGGTGCCGACCCACTCGCCGTTGATGAAGTTCTTGAATTCTTTCATGTCTGTCTCGATGGTTGGGACGTTGCGCCGGGCCGGGCGCCCGGCCGGCTGTGCGCGCTCTCCCCTCTCCCACCGCGTGGGAGGGGGGAGCAAACCGGCGCCATCCGGTGCCACGCCGGTCCGCTCAACTCGCGGCGCTCAGGTCAGCACGCTCAGGAACGCATCATTGAGCTTGCGGTCGTGATAGAAGATCGCCCGCCCCAGTTCGTTGTCGGTCCAGGTGATGGTGGGCTTGTCCGGATAGTGGATATAGCCGCCGGAGAACACCTCGTTGCGGTTGCCGGAAGGATCGAAGAAGTAGATGGTGGCGCCGCGCGTGATGCCGTGGCGCGTGGGCCCGATATCGAGCGAGACGTCCTTCTTGGAGATGATGTCGGCGGCCTTGAGCACTTCGCCCCAGTTGTCCAGGTTGAACGAGGCGTGGTGGAACTTGTTCTTCTCGGGGTGGCGGATAAAGGCGATGTCGTGCGCCTTGTTGGAGCAGGTCAGGAAGGCGCCGATCAGCATCCGGTCCGGCCCGGCCACCACTTCCTCGGCCAGCGTGAAGCCGAGCACGTCGCGGAACAGCCTGACCGTGCCGTCGACGTCGTCGCCATACAGCAGGCAATGGTCGAAGCGGCTCGGCGCCATCCCGCGCAGGTCGTCGGGCCACGGGTCGGGGTTGCTGTCGCCGGTCATGCAGCCCAGCTTGTCCTTGTCCGCGAACAGCTCGATGGCATGGCCGGTGGGGATGGTGAAGCGAAAGCGCACGCCGGTGCGCGGATGCTCGCCGGCGGCAATCCACTGGCAGTCCGAGGCCAGGCCCGACTGCTCCACTTCGTGCGCCAGCCGCTCCAGCGTGCGGCCGCTGTCCACGCGAAAGCCCATGTAGTCCATGCCCGGGCTGTCGGCCTCGCGCAGGACCACGCTGTGGTGGTCATGCTCGTCCCAGGCCTTGAGGTAGACGCGGCCCTTGTCGTCGCGCGCGGTTTCGATCAGCCCGAGTACCTCGGTGTAGTGCCTGAGCGCCGGCTCCAGCTCCAGCACGCGCAATGCCACGTGCCCCGGACGCAATACGCCTGTCAATGCCATGACTGTCTCCTTGATCCTTGATGATGGGGTTATCGGTCCATCTTTTCTTGCTGCGTTTTTTCTACTGATCTACTGTTCTACGGTTCTGCTGCGACTACGTCTTCGGCATGCGCCGCTCCAGGCAGCGCTGCAGCAGCGCCACCGGCCGCAGGCGGATGTCGCTGTCCGGGTAGGCCTTGCAGGCCAGCACCAGGCCGCTGCCCTCCTCCGCCTCCGACAGGCAGGCGCGGCTCATCTTGCCGGTGTGGTAGCGCCCGGATTCGATGCGCACCTTGCAGACGCCGCAGCCACCGCCGCGGCAACCGGCCGGGATGCCGCGCTTGCCCAGCGCCTCCATGGCGCGCAGCAGGTTCTGCTCCGGCGCGCACGGGTAGCACTGCCCGCTGCCGGCGATCTCCACGTTGTGCATGGCGAGTCCTCGTGCAGGGTTCGTTCAGATCTTGAACAGCGGACTGCGCGCGCTGTTCTGCGCGTCGCCCGCCGAGATGAACTTCTCGGTATGGATGTCCGCCTCGAACAGCCGCCCCTGCATCAGCGTGCGGATGCAGGCCTCGATCATCGGCGGCGGCCCGCACAGGTAGGCCTTGTGCCCGCGAAAATCCGCGCCGCTGGCGCCATAAAGGCCCTGCAGCACATCGTGGACGTAGCCGCGCGCGCCGTCCCAGCCGCTGTCGCCGGGCTCGTCGGACAGCGCCGGCACGTAGCGGAAGCCCGGGTGGGCCGCCGCCAGCGCGCGGAATTCCTCGTCGTAGTACAGCTCGGCGCGGTTGCGCGCGCCCTGCACCAGCGTGATGGGCAAGGTCTCGCCGGCGGCCAGCATGTCGAGGATCATCGCGCGCGGGCTGGACAGGCCCGAGCCGCCGGCCAGGAAGATCATCGGCACGCGCGCGGACTTGCGCACGAAGAAACGCCCGTACGGTGCCGAGAAGCGCAGTTCGTCGCCCACCGCGAGCTGCTCATGCAGGTAGCCGGTGGCCTGGCCCCCCGCCACGCGCCGCACATGCAGCTCGACCAGGTCGTCGCCGGGCCGGTTGGCCAGCGAGAAGGCGCGCGGCTGGTCGCAGCCGGGCACGCGCAGGTTGAGGTACTGCCCGGCCTGGAAGGCGGCGGCGCCGCCGTCCTTCACGCGCAGCCAGATGCCGCGGATGGTGGGCGTGAGCGCGCGCGTGGCCACCACTTCGGCGCGGTAGTCGGCCAGCGGCAGGCCGAGCGAGTCGGCATCTTCCTCGATATCGGCCTCGATCACCATGTCGGACTGCGCGGTGGCGCAGCACGCCAGGCACTGGCCGTTGTCGCGCTCGAAGTCCATCAGCGCGAAGCTCGATGCCTCGCCGTGCTCGAACTCGCCACCCACCACCTGCACCTTGCAGGTGGCGCACAGGCCATGGCAGCAGGCATGCGGCAGCCACACGCCGTTGCGCAGGCAGGCATCCAGCACGGTCTGTCCCGGCGCGATGGGGATGGTCTGGCCGATCGGTTCAATGGTCAGGGAATACATCTCGGTTCTCCTTCAAACCCGCGCCGCGCTCAGCTGCAGCTGCCTGCGATACCGTCCAGCCCCGGCGTGCGGAAGCGGATCACGTCCTTGTGGCCGAGGCCGTTTTCCGCCAGCGTGCGGTCCAGCTCCGGCTGCCACGGCGCATTGCCGCGCAGCCACTCCACGCGGCTCCAGTCGATGCGGGCGAAGTCGGGGTGATAGCCGTAGACGCCAGGCAGCACGTTCTCCACCACGTCGCGCAGGCGCATCGCGGGCGGGAACGGGAAGCAGTGCGGCGCGCAGAACAGCAGGTGGCGGTCCCAGCCGATATAGAGCAGCCGGTTGCCGTGGAAGGCGGCTTCGCGGTCTGCCGCCTCGAAGGCGTAGGGGCCGATGGATACGACGGGCATGGTGGTCTCCTTTGCTCTCTTCTGTCTTCTGTCTTGTGTCTTCTGTCTTGTGTCTTGTGTCTTGTGTCTTCGGTCTGCGGTCTGCGGTCTTGCGTGCGCGTCGTTCAGCCCGCGCCGCCCGCCACGCCCTTCCAGGCGTTCCAGTTCTTCTGGTCCTGCGAGCCCTCGAAATCGAGGTTGTCCGCGCCGGGGTCGAGGCGATACCACTTGAGCACGTCATCGAGCGAGGCGCCGCCGCAGTTGCCCTGGTAGATCTGGTGCACCGGCAGCCAGGCCTGCGCGTATTTCTCCGGCTCGCCGTCGAAGATGTCCTTGCAGCCGTCCGAGCAGAAGTGGAACTTCATGCCGTGGTAGCTGCTTTCGCGGTAGCAGGTCTGGGTGGGGTCGTCCGGCTCGGAGAACACCATGGGAATCTGGCAGGTCTGGCACAGCATCGGCAGCGTGCCGTTGTAGAAGCGCTCGCCGGCTTCCTGGCGCTCCTGCCAGTGGTCCAGGCGCGGCTTGTAGTAGCGCTCGAAGGTGTCCGGGTATTTCTCGGCCAGCCAGCCCATCTCGTCCGGCTTGGGCACCCAGGTATGGAAGCCCGCCGCGCCGGCGTAGTTGTAGAAGGTGGCCCAGGCCTCATGCGTGATGCGGTCCTTGGTCTTGGTGGCGACCTCGTGGTACTTGGGCATGCGCAGGCCGTAGCGCTCCAGGTCCTTGAACAGCGCGCCGCCGGCCTGCTCGAAGTACATCTCCCAGGCTTCGGCCCACGACATCACGCGGCGTGGCAGCATGTAGTCCATCATCATGCCGACCAGCGTGAGCAGGCGGAAGCCGCGCCAGAACCATTTGTCCAGCCACTTCTGCAGGATGGGGATGTTGTCCGGGTCCTGCTGGCACAGGAACTTCACCACTTCCAGGCCCAGCGTCATGTGACGCGACTCGTCCGACTGGGCCGAGAAGCCGAAGGTGACCGTGGCCATGTCGCCGTTGTAGGCCGCGCCCGACATGAAGGGCATGAACAGCAGGTTGGTCAGCACGTACTCGAACGAGAACGAGATCGCGGTGATGAACTCGAACGGGCCGGCGCTCATGGCGTCCTCGAAGTAGGACTTGGGCACCGACAGGTACCAGACCCGGTCGTGCATGTGGCGCCATTCGCCGAAGCCATGGAAGTACTTGTTGTAGACCGAGAGCGTGTGCAGCTGCGTCTGCGCATGGCGCAGCTCGTCGATGGACTGCATCTGCGCCGCCACCCGCGCGCCGGCGCCGCGGAAATGGCGCCCCAGGTGGGCATAGCCACGGTGCGCGGCGTATTCGAGCGGCGTCACGCCGGTCAGGAACAGCCGCAGCGCGTTCAGGTAGCGCGGGTCCGAGACGTTGAGGTGGCCATTGTTCTGCACAAAGGAGTCGATGATCGCGTACAGCTTGCGCTCCTTCTCCGACTGGTATTTCCAGTAGGCGTCCATGGTCATGCGGAACGGGTCTTCCCACTTGTCCCAGTCATGGATCTTGATGCCCTCGTACTTGTCGTACGGGAAGACCTTGTCCATCGGCTCGTAGGTGGTTTCCCAGCCCAGGTCGCGCGTCATCGTCGCGTACTTCTCGCGCAGGTTGAGTTTCTTGCGTGCGTCCATGATGTCTCCGTTATTGCTTGCCTGCCGCGGGCGCGGCGGCGAATTCAGTCGTTCCAGCGCAGCGTGAAGGCGTCGTCGTCCTCGTCGATGTTGCCGGACAGCGAGATCAGGTTGAGGTGGATCTCCTGCAGGTCCCACTCGCGCCCGAGCTTCTCGGACACCAGCTCGCGCAGGATGGTCAGGTGCCCCGGCGCGTCGATCTTGACCATGGCCGGAAACCGCGACACCACGGCATGCGGGTTGGCTTCGGTGATGGCGTCGATGATGGGACGGGTGTCGTCGTTGCTTTGCAGCGCGATATAGACATTGGCGGTCATGGCGGCGCTCTCCTCAGGCAAGGCCAAGCTTGTGCAGGCGCGCGTCGAACTGCTCCAGGCACAGCGCCACGATCTGCTCGCCGCCGTCGCCCAGCAGCGTGTCCGCCACCGGCACCAGCGCCGCGCCCACCTGCTGTCGCGCCGCGCGCGCCCAGCCCGACAGCAGCATGCGGTTGGCCTCGGACTCGGCTGCCGCGGCCTGTACCACCGCGTCGACCCAGCGCGCATGCTCCTCGCGCCAGTCGTTCATGAACTCGGTCAGCACCGCCAGCCCGGTGCCGCAGGCGCGCGCGATGACGGCGTCGGCGTGCTGGTACACCAGCGGGTAGAGCAGCCCGTCGAGCACCAGGTTCTGGGTGACGAAGGTCTCGAACCAGTCCTCGATCACGAAGCTGTGCTCCACCAGGCGGCGCAGCGGCTGCCACGCGGCGCTGTCCATCCAGGCGGCCTTGGCGCGCTCGAGCGCCACGCCCGTGTTGCCGTCGAGCAGCATGCCGATGCGCGACAGGTACTGGGCAATGCCGAGCCGGTCCATCGCGCAGTAGGTGCAGGCCTGCGTGATGGCAGTGCCCCAGCCATAGTCCGCGCAGTAGAAGTTGTTCATGTTGGCGGCCCACTCCACGTGGCGCAGCGGCAGCAGGCCGTCGGCCAGGCGTTCCTGCCACTCCAGCGGCAGCGCCGGCAGCAGCCCGCGCTTTTCCACGAAGGCGAAGCTCTTCTCGGCGGCGTCCTGCTGGCGGCCGCGCGCGCCGACGTAGGCGCCGTAGTAGTACTGGCGCGGGTCCTTCAGCGCGTACCAGTCTTCCATCACGATCGCCGTGCGGCGCTTGTCGTAGAGCGCGTACTGCGGGTCCCACGTGGGGCGGTAGTGGAAGTTGACCTCCGACTGCACGTCGTAGGTGGCTTCCTGGTAGCGCGAGGCCGGCTTGTCGCCGAAGCGGCGCGCGATATTGCCGTAGGTCTGGCGCAAGGGCTGGATCTGCTGGGTCTTGATATCGACTTGCATCGCTGGGTCTCCTGGGTCGTGTTGTTCTTGTCGTGTTGTTCTTGTCGGGGGGATCGGGCCGGGTGCCGCCGGCCTGGTCAGGCGTCCTGCCCGGACGGCGGGGCCTGCGGCGGGAGGAAGCGCACGTGGTTGACGCTGCAGAACGCCTCGAACATCGGCTCGGGCATGATCAGCTCGACGTTGAGCTCGGGGTCCGCCACGCTGAAGGCGAACTGCACGAAGCCCTCGGGCGTGCGGCCGTCCACGCGCACATAGCGCGGCGTGGCTTCGAACAGGGGGACCGACTGGTTGATCATGGCGCGCTCCTCTGGTGGCAGATACGAGCTCTATTGCGAAGAGCGTGCCAGGCAGCGCGAAGCACGGCGGCACAAGGGCCGGCGGCGTCGAGGCGGGATTCGCCTGCGCGTTTACCCGCAAGCGCCGGGTGCCGCGCCATCGATGAATTGATCAATCCGGCGAAGGGGCTTGATCAAATGGTGAAAAGCCGCCCGGGGCGGACGTTTGCGGACAGGCTTGCGGCGCGGCGCGGATGCCCCGCGGTGCAACAGGCGATTTGCCGGAGACGGCGCAATGCCATGCGCGGGCTGGGCCGCGCGGCATATGCGGTGCAGCAGGCCGCGCTGGCGGCCTGGCCGCGCCGTTCGGGGGAGTGCATCAAATGGTGAAACGCTGCCTGGCGAGCGTTTTCGCGGGGCGGCCAGGAGATCGGGCGCTCAGGCGCCGCGGCTGCCCCGGTTCTTCCAGCGGTAGGCCAGCTGCGGCCGGGTAATGCCCAGCAGGCGCGCGGCCTGGCTCATATTGCCGTTGGCCCGCTCCATGGCCGCCTCCATCAGCACCGTTTCCACGTCGCCCAGCGCCAGCTGCTGCTCGGCCATATGGTCCAGCAAGCCGTGCACGGCCGCTTCGCGCAAGGCCGGCAGGGTGCCGCCCGCGCCGAGCCGCGGCGCCGTGTCCATGGCGGCCGGCGCGCTGGCGGGCAGGAACAGGTGGTCGGCCGAGATCAGGCCGCCGTTGCTGGCCAGGATGACCCCGCGCTCGATCACGTTCTCCAGCTCGCGCACATTGCCGGGCCAGTCGTAGCGGCGCAGCTCGGCCAGCGCGCGGTCGGTGATGCCGACGATCTTCTTGCCGTGGCGCGCGCCATAGCGTGCCACGAAGCGCTCCACCAGCAGGCGGATGTCGTCGAGCCGCTCGCGCAGCGGCGGGATCGTGACGGGATAGACGTTGAGGCGGTAATACAGGTCCTTGCGGAAGGTGCCGGCCTTGACCGCCTCGGCCAGGTCCACGTTGGTGGCGGCCACCAGCCGCACATCCACGCGGCGCGCTTCGGTGCCGCCCACGCGCTCCAGCTCGCCCTCCTGCAGCACGCGCAGCAGCTTGGACTGCGCCGGCAGCGACAGCTCGCCCAGCTCGTCCAGGAACAGGGTGCCGCCATGCGCCCGCTCGAAGCGGCCCGGGCGCGACTGGTGCGCGCCGGTGAAGGCGCCCTTCTCCACGCCGAACAGCTCGGACTCGATCAGCTCGTCGGGGATGGCCGCGCAGTTGACCGCCACGAAGGGCTTGTCCGCGCGTGCGCTCACGCCGTGCAGCGCCTGCGCGAAGCGCTCCTTGCCGACCCCGGTCTCGCCCAGCAGGAGCACGGTCACGTTGCTGGCGGCGGCGCGCTGCAGCAGGCCCCAGGCGGCGCGGAACTCGGGCGAGCAGCCCACCAGGTCGGCGGGCTTGCCGTTGTTGCGCTGGAGCGCGCGCAGGTGCTCGACCTCGCTTTGCAGCTCCAGGATGGTCTCGATCACCGGGTCGGGCTGGTACAGGGCCAGCACTTCGGCGCCGTCCTCCCATGCCTCCAGCGGCTTGCCGATGATGCGGCAATGCGCATGCCCGCAGGCGATGCACTCCACCTCCCGGTAGAGGATGGTGCGGCCCATCAGCGCCGAGGTATAGCCGGTGGCGTATCCGATCTGCATCCAGCAGGCGGGCGCGTCGACGACGCCGAACAGCTGGCGGTGCACGTCGCCCTCGAAGGAGTCTTCCCACAGGAATTCGCCATCGTAGATGCCGGCGGCGATGTCGATGTCCACCTTGACCGGCGTCACCCGCACCACGCCTTCGATGGTATGCAGGCAGGGACCGATCTCGAGCAGGCCGAAGTCGCTCTCGTTGGGTCGCATCTTCTTGGCCAGCTCGGCGTCGCGCATGCCGGAATGGAAACCCATGCGCATGAACAGGCCGCGCGCCCGCTCCATGCCGAGGGTATCCACCAACTCCTTGCGCAGCGCGCCCAGTGCGGCGGTATGCAGCAGGATCATGCGCTGTTCGTCGAGCCAGATGGAGCCCTCCTCCATCACAAAGCGCAGGCGCCGCGCAAGATTGGCCAGGCCATCGCGCATGGTGGCCGAGAATTTGTCGGTTGAACTACTCATCGTCTCCTCTCTTGTCGGCCCGGAAAAGCAGGCGCGCTCGTGCTTTTTCTGGCACTGTATGCACATTATGTGCCATAGGCGCACCCTCGCGCGTCCAACGCCTGTCAAGCCGGCCCAATGTCGCCTATGCTGTCCTTGTCAGGATTCTTCTAGCGCTGTTGCTCTGCACCACGAACCATGGAAAAAACCGCATTTGTCTTCGCCGGGGGAGGCAGCCTCGGCGCGATCGAAGCCGGCATGCTGCGTGAACTGGTGGCCTGGGGCGTCAAGCCGGACATGGTCATCGGCGCGTCGGCCGGCGCCATCAACGGCGCCTACTACGCCTGCAACCCCCACACCGCCGGCACCGCGAAACTGGAATCGATCTGGCGCAGCCTGCGCCGCGCCGAGGTGATGCCGTGGTCGTGGCGCAGCCTGTTCGGCATGCTGCGCGGGCAGCGCGGCCACCTGGTGGAATCCGCCGCGCTGCGGCGCCTGCTGTCGCACCACTTCGGCGACATGCCGCTGGAGCGAGCCGAAGTCCCGCTCTATGTGGTCGCCACCGATATGCAGAGCGGCGCGGAGGTGGTGCTCTCCTCCGGCAGCCTGGTGCAGGCGGTGCTGGCCAGCGCCGCCATCCCCGGCGTGTTCCCGCCGGTGGCGCTGGGCGGGCGCACGCTGATCGACGGCGGCGTGGCCAACAACACCCCGGTCTCCACCGCCATCCGGCTTGGCGCCACGCGCGTGGTGGTGCTGCCGGCCGGCTTTGCCTGCGCGGCCAGGCGCGAGCCGCGCGGCCCCATCGACCATGCCTTCAATGCGCTGTCGCTGCTGGTGGCGCGCCAACTGGTGCAGGACCTCGAGCGCTGGGCCGACCGGGCGCATATCTCGGTGGTGCCGCCGCTGTGCCCGCTCGATGTTTCCCCGTACGACTATACGCAGTGCGGCACGCTGATCGACCGCGCCGCGGCCGCCACGCTCGCCTGGCTCAATGCCGACGGCCTCAACAACCGGCACATCCCCGGCGCGCTGCACCCGCACTCGCACGACGCGGACAACCCGAGCTGCGATTTCGACCCCAACCAGGCGGCGGCAATGCATGTGCACGAGGCCGACCACGGCCACGCTGGCGAGCACAAGCCCCACGCCGCCCACTAGCACGCTTTGGCCGCGCCGTAATCCGGCTTTGGCATTGGCGAATTGCATGAACCCCGGATCCGGCCAATGATGCCGGATCTCCTTATTTGGCTGGCACGTACATGAGCGCAATCCTGGAAGGCATCAAGGTACTGGACCTGACGCGCGTGGTGGCCGGTCCCTGGGCCACGCAGAACCTGGCCGACATGGGCGCCACCGTCTACAAGATAGAGAAGCCCGGCGACGGCGACGATACCCGCAAGCTGGGGCCCTTCCTGACCGACGCCGACGGCAACGTCACCAACGACTCCGCCTTCTTCCTCGCCGGCAATCGCGGCAAGCAGTCCGTCACCATCGATATCTCCCAGCCCGAGGGCGCCGAGCTGGTGCGCCAGCTGGCCGCGCGCTGCGACGTGGTGGTGGAGAACTACAAAGCCGGCAGCCTGAAGAAATACGGGCTCGACTACGAATCCATCCGCGCGCTGCGCCGCGACATCATCTATTGCTCGGTCACCGGCTTCGGCCCGGACGGCCCCTACAGCGCGCGCCCGGCCTATGACTTCATCCTGCAAGGCATGGCCGGCCTGATGAGCACCTGCGGCCAGCCCGACGGCAGCCCGGGCGGCGCGCCCATGCGCACCGCCATCCCCATCACCGACATCCTCACCGGGCTGTACGCCTCGGTCGCCCTGCTCGGCGCGCTCTACCACCGCCAGGCCACCGGCGAAGGCCAGTACATCGACGCCGCCATGCTGGACGCCTCGGTCGCCGCCAACGGCCACCTCGCGCTCGGCTACCAGATGACCGGCAATCTGCCGCGCCGCGCCGGCAACACCAACCCCGTGGCCTCGCCCTCCGAGGTCTTCCCCTGCCGCGACGGCCACCTGATCGTCGCCGCCGGGAACAACGGGCAGTTCGCCGCCTTGTGCAAGCTGCTCGGCTGTGCCGAGGTCGCCACCGACGAGCGCTTCGTGCAGAACATGGGCCGCGTCGACAACCGCGACGCCCTGCGCGAGATCATCGGCGCGCGCATCGCCGAATGGCAAAGCGCGGATCTGCTCGCAGCCCTGGAGCGCGCCGGCGTGCCCGGCGGCCCGATCAACCAGCTCGACGCGGTCTTCGAGGATGAGCAGGTCAGGCACCGCGACCTGCTGATGCACCTGCCGCACGGGCGCGGCGTCACGGCGCCGAGCCTGCGCAGCCCGCTGCGGTTTTCAGCCACGCCGGTGGTGGTGAAGGCGCCGCCGATGCTCGGAGAACATACCGAGGGCGCGCTCCGGGCGGAGCTGGGCCTGAGCGAGGCGGAAGTGAAGGGCCTGAAGGAGCGCGGGGTATTGTAGGTCTTGCCGCCCCGCGGCCATCACCGCCCCATGCGGAGCGGTGATCCGGCCCCGCCGACCGTTCTTATTGCCCCAGGGCCGTGACAAGACCGGCCTGGCTCTGCAGTTCCACCGTCTGCGCCACGCACAGCGCGTCTTCGGCCTCCAGCAGCGTGCGCTGCACCTGCAGGGTATCGATAAAGGGCGTCTCGCCCGCCCGCCAGGAACGATCGATCTGCTCATAGGCAGCGCGGGCACTGGAAGTCGCGCTTGCCAGCCTGGCAACCCGGTCCCGGCTGCGCGCGGACGCCGCCACCGCGCTCTCGACCTCGGCGACCGCCCTCAGCACCGCGGCGCGATAGGCATAGAGCGCCTGCTCCGCTTCGGCGCGCCGCAGCGTCACCACGCTGCGGCGGCGGTTGCCGTCAAACACGGGCGCGCTGGCGCCGGCCCCCAGCATCCATGCAATTGAGCGCGCCAGCCCCGCGCCGGAGAACCCGTCCGCCACGGCGCCGATCGCGCCGGCCAGTTGCAGGTGCGGCATCAGCTCGGCTTGCGCCACGCCGACGCGCGCATAGGCGGCGACCACCCGGGCCTCGGCCGCCCTGATATCGGGACGCCGGCGCAGCAGCTCGGCCGGCGTCCCGATGCCCGCGGGCGGTGTCCAGCGCGGGCGCGCCGCGAGCGGCTCCATCTGCTGGTAGACCTCCGCGGGCGTGGCCGCCACCAGGATGGACAAGCGGTGCAGCGCGTTCTGCCGCTCCAGCTCGAGCAGCGGCAACTGGGCGAGCGTGGTCTGCGCCTGGGCTTGCGCGCGATCGACGTCCGCCACCGGCAGCGCGCCGGCGTCGAACATCAGGCGCGTCAGCTTTTCCGTCTCCGACTGGTTGCGCGCATTCTCGCTGACCAGCGTCAGCCGGTACTCGAGGCTGCGCGCGGCGAGATAGGTCTGCACGACCTCGGCCGTCACCGCGATCCCGACCGCCCGGGCGTCCTCCTGCGCCGACCTCACGTCGGCCTCGGCCGCGGCCACGCCTTGCCGGATACGGCCAAAGACATCGACTTCCCAGGAAGCTTCGAGGCCTGCCCCGAATGCGTTGGCGGTGACCGGCACCCCCGAGGGGGATTGCGCGGCCGGCAGCCGCCGCCGCGCGGTGTCGATACCCAGGCTGACTTCCGGCAGCCCCTGCGCGGCGGTGCCGGCCCGCAAGGCGCGGGCCGCGTCGATGCGGGCGACCGCCGTCTTCAGGTCCAGGTTCTCGGCCAGCGCGGCATCGACCAGCTTGTCCAGCACGGGATCGCGAAAGCCCTTCCACCAGCCGGACAGATCGGGCACCGCCGCGTCGCTGGCCAGGGAGGCATTGGCATAGCCATCCGCCAGCGGCAGCGGCGTGGGTGCCGCGGGCGGCGCGCCGGCGCAGGCGCCCAGCAACGCGACGGCGGCCAGCAAAGCAGGAATCAGGCGAACGGCGTTCATTGCGTCACCTCCGGCAATGCCAGCGTCGCGGCGTGCGCTCCCCTTCGTCGCGTCACCAGCTTGCGGATGCCGACATAGAACACCGGCGTGAAGACCAGGCCGAACAAGGTGACGCCGATCATGCCGAAGAAGACGGCGGCGCCCACGGCCTGGCGCATCTCGGCGCCCGCGCCCTCGGAGAGGATCAGCGGCAGCACCCCCAGGATAAAGGCGAGCGAGGTCATGATGATCGGGCGCAGCCGTTGCTGGCATGCCTCCACCACCGCCTCGACCAGGGCCACGCCCTGCGCCTCGAGCTGCCGCGCGACCTCCACGATCAGGATCGCGTTCTTCGCCGCCAGCCCCACCAGCACGATAAAGCCGATCTGCGTGAGGATGTTGATGTCCTGTCCCATGCCCTTCACCCCGAGCGACGCCGCCAGCAGGCACATCGGCACGATCAGCAGGATCGACACCGGCAGGCTCCAGCTGCCGTACTGCGCGGCAAGCACCAGGTAGACCAGCAGCACGCACAGCGGGAAGACCAGCAGGCCCGAGTTCCCCGCCGTGCTCTGCTGATAGGACAGGTCGGTCCATTCGAAGGCGATGCCCGGCGGCAGCACTTCGCCGGCCAGCCTTTCCATGGTCCGGATCGCGAACCCGGAGCCGAGCCCGGGCTCGGTATCGCCGCTGATCTCGGTGGCGGGATAGAGGTTGTAGCGCGGCGCCCGGTCCACCCCGGGCCGTTGCTCGATGCGCGTCACGCTGCCCACTGGCACCATGTTTCCATCCTTGTTGCGCACCTTCAGGCGCGCCAGGTCCTCGGCGGTGACGCGGAACGGCAGGTCGGCCTGCGCCGTGACGCGATAGGTGCGCCCGAGGATGTTGAAGTCGTTGATATACGTGGAGCCGAAATAGGTTTCCACCGCGTCGTTGATCTCCTTGCTTGGCACGCCCAGCATTTCCGCCTTCTCGCGGTCCAGCTCGACGAAGACTTGCGGCGTGGCGGCAGAGTACGGCGAGTAGACGCCGACCATGCCTGGCGTCTTGCCGGCCGCTGCGACCAGGTCTTCGGTGGCCTTCGCCAGCGCCGCCGTGCCCAGCCCGCCGCGGTCCTCCAGGCGCATGGAGAAACCGCCCGTGCTGCCCAGACCCTGCACCGGCGGCGGCATGGCCACCACGATCGAGGCTTCGGTGATGCCCGCCAGCCGGCCGCGCAGGTCCGCGGCGATCTTGTCGATGGTAAGGCCCAGCGGCTTGCGCTCGGCCCACGGCTTGAACACGGGGAACAGGCCGGCATTGCTCGCGGAGTTGGTGCCGGTGGCGGCCGAGACGCCGGAGAATACCGGCACCCGCGCCACGCCCGGCACCTGCAGGGCGATGTCCTCTATCTTGCGGGCCACGGCACTGGTGCGTTCCAGCGTGGCGCCATCGGGCATCCGCACCAGGACCACCAGGTAGCCGCGGTCCTGCTGCGGGATAAAGCCCTTCGGCGTCGATGCCAGCAGGTACAGCGTCGCCCCGATCAGCAGCACGTAGAGCCCGAGCATTGCCGGCATCGCCGCCACGACGCGGCGCACCAGCCTGCCGTACGCCTGCGCAAGACGCTCGAAGCCCCGGTTGAATGCCGCCGCCAGGCGCCGCATGCGCCCGCGCAGGCCGGTGGCGTCCGTGGCCGGCTCGCCGTGCTGGTGCCGCTTGAGGATCGAAGCGGCCAGCGCCGGCGCGAGGGTGATGGAGCTGAAGAACGAGATCGCGGTGGAAACGGCGATGGTCACCCCGAACTGCCGGAAGAACTGCCCCGAGATGCCGCTGATAAAGGCGGTCGGCACGAACACCGCGCACAGCACCAGCGTGATGGCGAACAGGGCGCCGCCCACTTCCTTCATGGTCAGCAGCGTGGCATCGCGCGGGCTGGCCCCGCCGGCGAGATGGCGCTCGACGTTCTCCACCACGACGATGGCGTTGTCCACCACGATGCCCACCGCCAGCACCAGCCCGAACAGCGTGAGGTTGTTGATCGAGTAGCCCAGCATCGCCATCACCGCGAAGGTCCCCACCAGCGACACCGGGATGGCGAGGATGGGGATGATGGACGCGCGCCACCCTTGCAGGAAGACCAGCACCACCAGCACGACCAGCACCACGGCTTCGTAGATGGTCTTGACCAGTTCGTCGATGCTGTCGCCGATGAACTCGGTCGGGTTGTAGCCGATGTTGTAGACGATGCCCTTGGGAAAGTCCTTGCCCAGGCGGGCCATGGTCTTCTCGACCGCGGCCATGGTGGCGACCGCGTTGGCCCCCGGCCGCTGCAGCACCTGCAGGGCAATGGTGGGATTGCGCAGCATATAGCTGTCCGTGGCATAGGCGAGCGCGCCTACTTCCACGCGCGCCACGTCCTTGAGGCGGACAATGCGGCCGTCCGCGCCCTGCTTGACGATGATATTGCTGAAATCGGCCGGCTCCTTGAGCCGCCCCTCGAAGATCAGGTTGGGCTGGAAGGCCTGGGCACTGATCGGCGGCTGCGCGACCACGCCGCCCGCCACCTGGGTGTTCTGCGCGCGAACCGCCGCGATCACGTCGCCCGGGGCCAGGCTGAACGAAGCCACGCGCTCGGGATCGAGCCAGATGCGCATCGCGTATTCGCGCGCGCCCAGCGGGTTGATATCGCCCACGCCGTCGATGCGCTTGAGGGCGTCGGCCACGTTGCGGATGGCGTAGTTCGAGACGTAGAGCTGGTCGTAGCTCTTGTCCGGCGAATACAGGAAGATGGTGGCCAGCTGGGTCGGCGACGACTTGCGCACCGAGACCCCGCTGCGCTGCACCGGCTCCGGCAGCCGCGGGGTGGCCAGCGCTACGCGGTTCTGCACCAGCACCTGGGCCTTGTCGACATCGGTGCCGGGCTTGAACGTGACGGTGATGTTCAGGCCACCGTCGGAGGTGGCCTGGCTGTACATGTAGATCATGTCCTCCACGCCGTTGACCTCCAGCTCGATCGGCGTCGACACGGTCTGCGATACCGTCTCGGCCGAGGCGCCGGGATAGCTGGCCTGGATCACCACGGTGGGCGGCGCGATCTCCGGGTACTCGGACACGGCCAGCGAGAAATACGCCAGGCCGCCCACGATGGTCAGGACGATGGACAGCACGATGGCAAGCACCGGCTGCTCCACGGATATGCGGCCGATATTCATGGCGTGGCCTCCGGCTTGCCTTGCTGCGCCAGCCTGGACTCCGCGGCCCGCGCCCTGGGCGTGACGGCTTCCCCGGCGCGCACGCGCTGGAAGCCTTCCACGATGACGTTGTCGCTGGCCTGCAGGCCCGAGGCGATCTCCCGCAGATTGCCGAACAGCTTGCCCAGCGTCACCGCGCGCACTTCCACGGTCTGGTCTGGCTTGACGAGATAGAGCACGCGACGCGTGGCGTCGGTGGCGACGGCGGCGTCGGGGACCAGCAGCGCGGCATGGGGCGTGGTGCTGGCGAGATGCACGCGGCCGAACTGCCCGGGGCTCAGCGCCAGGTCCGGGTTGGGCACCCTGGCGCGTTGCCTGAGCGTGCCGGTCGAACTGTCCAGACGGTTCTCCACGAAGTTCATCTTGCCGGCGAGCGTGGGCTGCGCATCGCCGGGCAGGGAGATCGTGACCTCCCTGCCCGCCCCCGCGCCGCCACCCTGCCCGCCTGCCGCCGTCGCGCGGACGTACCTCAGGTAGCTCTGCTCGTCCACATCGAAATAGATGTCGATCGGATCCTGCGAGACGATGCTGGTCAGCACGGTTGCCGCGCTGTCGCCGCCCCGCACCAGGTTCCCTTCGCTGACCTGCTTGCGGCTGATCCGGCCCGACATCGGCGCGGCGATGCGCGTGAAGGAAAGCTCCAGCCTGGCCCGGGCAAGCGTGCCCTGCGCGCTGGTGACTTCGGCGCGCGCGCCCTGTACCGCCTGCTTGCGCTGGTCGAACAGGCTCCTGGCGATCGTATTGGTCCCGATCAGCACGTTGGCGCGCTCGAACTCCTGCTCGCTCAGGGCCAGCTGCGAGCGCGCCTTTGCCAGCGCCCCCTCGGCCTCCATGACGGCAGCCTGGAAGGGACGGGGATCGATCACGAAGAGGAGGTCGCCCTTCTTGACGAAGGCCCCGTCCTGGAAGGCGATCTTCTCGAGATAGCCGCTGACGCGCGAGCGCACTTCCACCGCGTCGGTAGCCTCGAAGCGGCCCGTGTAGGTGTCCACGTCCTGCACCTCGCGCGCGGCGGGCTTGCTCACCGTCACGGTCTGCCGCGCGGGCTTGCCGACATCTTCCGACCGGCAGCCCGACATCAGTGCCAGGGCCGCCAGCGGCAGCGCAACAAGCACGGCCGCCCGCGCCAGGCGCCGGGTCCGTAAATTCTGTTTCATTGGGATTCCTGTACGCATTTCCGTGCCCGCCGGCTATCCGGGGGCATGCCGGTTGCTGCCGCCGGCGCGGGACCCTGCCTGGCGTCCCGCCCGGCGCGCCGGCATGCGCGCTGTGGCGATGGCTTACGCGCGCGCGCCGTCGGTGAAAGGATCGGCCTTGGTGCGGGCGCCGTCGGTGAAGGTGTCGCGCTGGCGCGCCGGATCCGCCGACGGTCCGCTGCGGTCGAGCCCGGCGATGCGCGCGCCGGCCAGGTAGGGATCGACACGGGCATGGGCACCGTCGGCGCGGGCATCGCGCTCGCGGGCAAGCGCGCCCTGCACGGCGGTGTTGCGTGCCGCCCTGTCGACGACGTGGTTCACATAGGCGGCCTGCGCCGAGCCGGCGAACACAGTGGCGGCGAGCGCGGCGGCGGTGATGAGGGTCCTGGCATTCATGATGATCTCCATGGCGTTACGGTGTATCGACGCTCGCAATGAGCGCGATGCGTGGCGGGGTGTCCCGGCTGGGGCCTGCCGCACGCTGTGCAACGAAGTATGGAGAGCCGGTGGCGCGAGAAAAACCGCCGCGCGGGCATAAGAGACTTGAATTCGCTGCAACAATGGCAGCGCGCCGGCCGCCCCCCGCGCGGACGCGCCAGGGGCCGGCGGCCATTCTTGACCGGCGCACAAGGATGATTTGCGCGCACGCAGGTTTTTCGGCGCCGCGGGTTTCCGGATAATCCGTGCCCGAGATCAGGCGAGACATCCGCCTGCCCGGGCCCGATGACCATCCACGAATTCGCCGCGCTGCCGGCGGCGCTGGCCGCCCGCAAGTGCGGCCATGCGCGCGGCAGGCAACTGGCCAGGCGGTGAGCGCACGCCGCGTCCGCCAGCACGACGGACGCGGCGCCAGGGTAGCGAAGCGCGTCAGGCGATGCCGAAGCCGCCATCCACCGGCAGGATCACCCCGGTCACATACTGGGCGTCCTCGGAGCAGAGGAACCGCACCACGCGCGCCACGTCGCGCGGCACGCCCCAGCGGCGCATCGGCAGCCGCGCCATGATGGCGGCGCTGCGCTCCGGATTGTCGAGCGCGCCGGCCGACAGGCGCGTGCGGATCCAGCCCGGCGCGACCGCGTTGACCCGCACGCCGTGCGGCGCCAGCGCGGCGGCGTACGAGCGCGTCAGGCCCAGGATGCCGGCCTTGCTGGCGGCATAGGCCGGATTGTTGGCCGAGCCGAAATAGCTCCACATCGACGCGATATTCACCACCGCGCCACGGGCGCGCACCAGGCGCTCCTGCAGCACGCTGCTGAGGATCTGCGATCCGTTCAGGTTCACGTCGACCACGGCGCGGAAGCCTTCCGGCGTGAATTCATTGCCCTCGTGCCGGATGATGCCGGCGGCGTTTACCAGCACCGCCACCTCGTCGAGGTCCGCCACGGCGGCCCGCGCGTGCTCGGCCGAGGTCACGTCGAGCTGGCGGAATGCCAGCCCGCCGGGCAGGTCCGCATCGGCATCCATGCCGAGGCAGACCACGCGCATCCCCGTCGCGTTCAGTTCTTCGGCAATGGCCCGGCCAATGCCGGTGCCGCCCCCCGTGACTACCGCTACAGCTTGTTCCATCTTTCCTGACTCCTGTTGGTCTTGCATCGGGCCGAGCCCTTGGACGCCTGCACTAGACGCCGAGATAGGTTGCGCGCAGGTGCGGGTTGGCAAGCAGTTCCCTGCCCGTTCCCGCGAGCGCGATCGTGCCGCTTTCGATCACATAGCCGTAGTCCGCCATGTCCAGCACCTGGTTGACGTTCTGCTCGATGACCAGGACGGCGAGGTCGCGCTCCTTGAGGCGGCGGATGCTGTCGAACAGCCGGTCGACCATGATCGGCGCCAGCCCCAGCGACGGCTCGTCGAGCGCCAGCACGCGGGGCATCGCCATCAGCGCGCGCCCCACCGCCAGCATCTGCTGCTGTCCGCCCGACAAGGTGGAGGCCGCCAGCTTCTGGCGCTCCTCCAGGATCGGGAACAGCGTGAACACTTCGCGCAGGCTCTGCGCGCGGCGCTGGCGCGCGCGCGCGTTGCTGGCGCCGATCAGCAGGTTCTCCAGGATCGACATGCCGAGGAACAACTGCTTGCCCTCCGGCGACTGGACAAAGCCCTCCAGCACCACCTCGTGCGGGGCCAGCCCGCCGATATCCTTGCCATTCAGGCGCACCGTGCCCCGCTTGCGGCGCAGCAGGCCCGACACCGTGCGCAGGAAGGTGGTCTTGCCGGCACCGTTGGCGCCGATCAGCGCCGTGATCGAGCGCGGCGCGAGCGACATGCTGACGCCGCGCAGGATCTGCTGCTCGCCGTATCCGGACCAGATATCGCTGACTTCAAGCACTGGCGCTGACATAGCCCTCTCCAAAATAAGCCTTCAGTACCTGCGGCATCTTCACCACTTCCGCCGGCACGCCGTCGGCGATCAGCCGTCCCTGCTCCATCACGATGACGCGGTCCGACAGGCCCATGATCACCTTCATCACATGCTCCACGATCAGTACGGTGATGCCGCGGTCGCGCACCTTGCGCACCAGTTCGACCATCTCGCCCGCCTCGTTCGGCGTGGCGCCGGCAACCACCTCGTCCATCAGCAGCAGGCGCGGGCTGGTGGCCAGCGCGCGGCCAAGCTCGAGCTTGCGCTTGTCGAACGCGGTCAGGTCGTTGGCATCGGTGTCCGCGCGCTGCGCCAGGCCCAGGAACTCCAGGCAGGCGTAGGCTTCGTCGCGCACCCTGGCGCGCGAGGCGCCCCGCGCGAAGCCGCCCACCATGACGTTCTCCAGCGCGCTCAGCCCGCCGAACGGCTTCGACAACTGGAAGGTGCGCGCGATGCCGCTGGCGCAGATCTGGTAAGGCTCGCAGCCGCGGATCTGCTTGCCCCCGAACAGGATCTCGCCTTCGTCCGCCTTGATGAAGCCCGCGATCAGGTTGAAGGCCGTGGTCTTGCCGGCGCCGTTGGGGCCGAGCAGGCCCAGGATCTCGCCGCTGCCGACGGTGAACGAAAGCTGGTTCACCGCCTGCAGGCCGCCGAAGCGCTTCGAGATGGATTTCACTTCAAGTAGGTTTTGCATGGTGTCCTCCCGCTAGACCTTGCGCGTGRCAGCCGTGTCCACCGCCGCGCGCCGCCTGGCGCGTGGTTGCAGCAGGCGCTCGAGCGGGCCGATGATGCCCTTGGGAAAGTAGAGCACCGCGCCGATCAGCACCAGGCCATAGATCACCAGGTGCAGTCCGAGGAAGCGCCCGGCGAAATAGGTCCGCGTGAACTCGGCGATCGGGTGCAGCACGAAGGCGCCCAGCACCGGGCCGATGATGGTGCCCTGCCCGCCGACGATGGCCATGATCGCAGCGTCGATCGACAGGTCCAGGCCCATGTTCCGCTCCGGGTTGATGTAGCGGAAGAACTGCGCGTAGAAGGCGCCGCCGAGGCCGGTCATGAAGGCGCTGATCGCCAGGGCGATCAGCGGGTACTTCGTGGTGCTGACCCCCACCGCCTGCGCCGCGGCCTCGTCGCCGCGGATTGCCTTCAGGTAGTAGCCCAGGCGCGAGCGCTCCAGCGCGTAGGTGGCCAGCAGCATCGCCACCAGCATGGCAAGGATGATGTAGTAGTAAGGCACCTTGCCATCGAACTGGAAGACCGCCCAGCCCCCCGCCGACGGCGGAATCACCAGGCCCTGCGCGCCCTTGAGCGGAATGCCGAGGAATTCGTCGGTGTTCTCGATCCAGATGCGCACGATCTCGGCGAAGGCGATCGTGGTCAGCGTGAAATACGGCCCCTTGAGCTTGAAGGTCGGATAGCCGATGCACACGGACAGCAGCGCCGCGGCCAGCCCGCCGGCGAGCATGCCGAGCCAGGGCGACACGCCCAGCCCGGTGAACAGCAGCACGGTGACATAGCCGGCGCCCCCGGCGAAGACCGAGTGCCCGAGCGAAAGCTGCCCGACATAGCCGCACACGAAGTTCCATGCCGACGCCATGTAGGCGAAGTACAGCACCATCACGAGCGAGTGCAGCGCGTAGCTGTCCTTGACGAACAGGGGCAGCACGACAGCTGCGCACAGCAGCGGCATGCCCAGCACCAGGTTGATATTGGTCCTTGACGACGTCATACGGAGGTCCCCCTCATTTGCGGCCTAGCAGGCCGTTCGGCCGGACCAGCAGGACAATGATGAACAGGCAGAACGAGAAGACCGACGCGGACGTGGCGGTCACGAACTGCGAAGAGAACGATTCGAACACTCCCAGCACCAGCCCGCCGAGCAGGGAGCCCGGAATCGAGCCGATGCCGCCCAGCACCACCACCAGGAAGGACTTGATGCCGAAGCCCAGGCCGGTGGTGGGCGAGACGGAAAGGAAGGGCACCAGCAGCGCGCCGAACAAGCCGAGGATGCCGGCGCCGATGCCGAAGGTCACGTTGTAGATGCGGCCTACGTTGATGCCCGACAGCGCCGCCGCCTCGCGGTTCTGCGCGGTGGCGCGGATCTTCCGGCCGGTGTCGGTGAAACGCAGCCAGTAGGCCAGGCCGGCGGAAACGGCAACCGCGGCCGCGCACGCGATGAGGCGCGGCACGTTCACGGGCAGGCCGCCGATGTCGATCGAGCCGCTCAGCACATCGGAGGTCACGGTGCGCACATCCGGGCCGAAACCCATCAGGATTGCGTTGTCGATGACAAGGAAGACGCCGGTGGTGAGCAACAGCGCGCCAAGCGGCTCGACCACCATGGTGGTCTCGCGCCGGAACAGCGGCGCGATGACGACGGCCTGGGTGAAATAGCCGAGCAGGAACAGCAGCGGCACCGTCAGCAAGGCCGTGGCATACGGATGGATGCCGAACACCGACCAGATCAGGTAACTGAGATACATGGCGAGCATCAGGAAGGAGCCGTGCGCGAAGTTGATCACCCTCAGCACACCGAAGATGAGACTCAGGCCCAGCGCGATACCTCCGTAGATCCCGCCGAGCAGTACGCCGTTGACGACGGCGTAAGCCAGAATGATTGGGTCCATATACCTACCTCGATTGGGCACGGCCGGCCGCGGCCGCCGTGCGGGATGTGACGGTCCGGCGCCCGCGCCGGACCGTGCGACTGCGCGGGGGGCTCAGCGCGCGCCGGGTGCCGGCAGCGGCCACACCGGCTTGACGCCCGCGAGCCGGTTGTCCGCCGGCCAGATGGTGCGACGCTCGCCGTTCAGGTTCTGCGAGATCACGCCATGGGCAAAGGTGTTCTGGCCCTGGGCGTCGAACTTGATGCGCTGGTAGCCCGTGACAAGCGCCGGCCCGCTGGCGATGTCGGTGGCCGCGAGCGCATTGCGCACCTTCTCCCGGTCGACGGAGGCGGCACGCTCCAGCGCATCCTTGACGATGTACACGTTGGACACGCCCTGGGCGCCATACGAGTTCATGCCGTAGCCCAGTGCCGCCTTGAACCTGGCATCCGCGGCGATGAGCACGGGGTCCTTGGCGGCCCGCATGATGTCGACCTGGAAGTCATCCTGCACGAACATGTACTCGACGGCCTTGGGCGACACCGCCTTATAGAAGTTCGGGTCTTCCGAACCGCCGCCCACCGAGTGCACGCCGTACGGGATATAGAGCCGGCTTTCGGCAAGCTGGCGCGTGAAGAGGATGTGATCCGGCGTATAGGCCACCACGATCAGGGCATCCGGCTTCGCGCTGCGGATCTTCAGCAACTGCGCGGACAGGTCGGTCTGGTTGGGCGGGTACGATTCATCGAGCGAGATCGCATAGCCGCGCTCCTTGGCCAGCTTCTTGATATTGGCCGCATGCGAGCGTCCCCAGTCGGTGCCTTCGTAGAAGAGGCCGATCGTCCTGGGCCCGTTGCCGGTCTCCTTCTTGAGCAGGTCCAGTGCGTCGATCTGCTCGCGCGCGTCGTAGATGGCCTTGTTGTTCGGGCGGAATACGTACTTGAAGCCGCGCTCGGTGATCTCGTCCTTGACCGCGCCGGTCACCAGCCAGGACACCTTGTAGCGCTCCGCGACCTCGGATGCCGGGAAAGTCACCGCGCTGTTGTAGGCGCCCACGATCAGGGGAACGTTCTCGCGCTGGATCAGGCGCTCGGTTTCCGCCACGCCCACGTCGGGCTTCGACTGGCTGTCGGCGAAGATCAGCTTGAGCCTGGCGCCCCCGAGCGAGCGGATGCCGCCCGCCTGGTTGATCTGCTCCGCGGCGATCTCCGCGCCCAGCTTGGTCTGGTTGCCGATGGTGGCGGCGCCGCCCGACAGCGGCAGCACGAATCCGATCGGCACTTCCCTGACCTGGGCAAGGGCCGTGGCGCATGCCAGCGCGGCGCCCATGCCAGCCGCCAGCAGGAACCCGCGCCGGGTTCTTGAAATAAGGGTACGCATATTGTCTCCTGTGTCGAATCGACTCTGTCTTGTTCTGGCAAAGGCGGATGCCTGCGACGCGGCGGACAGGCCGGTGCCGTGTCCGCCGCCGCCGGGTCCGCCTATGACGCGATGACTTGCCGCGCCAGCTGCTCGACGCCATTCGCATCGAGCTTGTAGTGCGCGTAGAGATGCGTCGGCGGTGCGATCAGGCTGTACTCGTCGAGGATGCCGTGGCGCACCAGGCGCACCCCCGCGCCGGCATCGGCCAGGACTTCCGCCACCGCGCCGCCGAGGCCGCCGAGCACGTTGTGCTCTTCCACTGTCATCAGCACGCGCGAACGCGCGGCAGCGCGCATGACGGCATCGCGGTCGAGCGGCTTGACCGTCGCCATGTCGATCATCCCGACCGAGTGCCCCGCGGCGTTGAGCCGCCTGGCGGCCTCCAGCGCGGGATGCACGCTCGAGCCGGTGGCGATCAGCGTGAGCTCCTCGCCCTGGAGGTGCTCGATGGCCTTGCCGAACTCGAACGCAATGCCGTCCTCATAGACCTGCGGCTCGCGCCCCCGGCCGATGCGGAAGTAGATCGGCTGCGCGTGGCCGGCCGAGGCCTTGATGGCGGCGCGCAGTTGCGGACCGTCCGCAGGCGCCACTACGGTCAGGTCGGCAATCGAGCGCATGATGGCCAGGTCTTCGGTGGCGTGGTGCGACGTGCCATAGAAGCCCAGCGAGATACCGGCGTGGTGGCCGATCAGGCGGACCGGCAGGCCCGAATAGGCCACGTCCATGCGGATCTGCTCGCAGCACAGCAGCGCGAGGAAGGATGCAAAGGTCGCGACGAACGGCGTGTAGCCGACGCTGGCCATGCCCGCCGCCGCGGTCACCATGTTCTGCTCGGAGATGCCGAACTGGATATAGCGCTCGGGGAAGCGCTGCGCGAAGCGGGCCAGCCCGTTCGAATATTGCAGGTCGGCCGAGCCGGCGAGCACCGGCGCGCCGGCTTCGACCAGGTCGGTCAGGCCGTCGGATAGGTAGCTGAGGCCGGGCGTGATGGCGTTCAGGCCCCGGTACTGCCAGGAGTCCTTGGAAAGTGGCTGGTTCATGCTATCGATCCTTTGCGAGAATTTCTTCGACGGCGCGCCGCGCGTCGTCGGGAGCCAGATAGCCAAGGTGCCATCCGGGTTCGGTCTCCATGTAGGAGACGCCCTTGCCCTTGACCGTCCTGGCGATCACGCACACCGGCGTGGTGCGGCCGTCATCGGCGCRCACCTGGCGCAGCAAGGCGGTCAGGGCGGCCACGTCATGGCCATCCACCACGTGGACTTCCCAGCCGAACGCGCGCCACTTGGCGTCGAGCGGCTCGATGCCCATCACCTCGTCCACCGCCCCGTCGAGCTGGTAGCCGTTGCGGTCGACGATGGCGACCAGGCGGTTGGCGCGGTGGTGCGCGGCGGACATCGCCGCCTCCCACACCTGCCCTTCCTGCATTTCACCGTCGCCCAGCATCACGAAGGTGGTGAAGTCGAGCCCGGCGTGCCGTCCGGCCAGCGCCATGCCCAGGCCCGCCGAAAGCGCGTGCCCGATCGAGCCCGAGCTGAAATCGATGCCCGGCACCTTGCGCATGTCGGGGTGGTCGCCCAGCGGGCTGCCCAGCCGCGTGTACTCGTCGAGCCAGGCCTTGGGGAAGAAATCCAGGTCGGCAAGGATCGGGAACAGGCCCACCGCGGCGTGTCCCTTGCCCATCAGGAAGCGGTCCCGCATCGGCCAGCCGGGTTCGCCCCGGCGCAGCTTCATCACGTCGTAGTAAAGCGCCGCGAACGTTTCGGCCGCGGAGAACACCGAGGTGTAATGGCCGGTCTTGGCGATCTCGATCAGCCTGATGGTTTCGAGGCGCACGAAGGTCGCGCGCTCCTTGAGCAGCGCGATCTGTCCGGCGCCCGGAGCGAACGCGCTCTCGGTGGCGGCCGGCTTGGCTGGCGCAATGGCGTGGTTCATCTGTCGTCTCCGGCTGTCTTTGATGCACGATATATCATGCATTCTTGTGAAAGATAAAGAAAATGCATCGCTTACGCTCCTCTTAAATACCGCCCATGCACATGTACTTGGGTTCCAGGTAGTCTTCGATACCCTGCCGGGCGCCTTCCCTGCCCAGGCCGGATTCCTTCACGCCGCCGAAGGGGGCGACCGCGGTGGAAATCAAGCCTTCGTTGATGCCGACCATGCCGCATTCCAGCGCCTCGGCGACGCGCCACACGCGGCTCAGGTCGCGTGTGTAGAAATAGCCGGCGAGGCCGAACGGCGTGTCGTTGGCCATCCGCACCACCTGCTCGTCGGATTCGAAGCGCAGCAGCGGCGCCACCGGCCCGAAGATCTCTTCGCGCCCGAGCTCCATCGCCGGCGTGACGTCGCCGACTATGGTGGGCGCATAGAATGCGCTGCCCGCATCCGGGCGCTTGCCGCCAGCCAGTATCCGGGCACCCCGGGCGGCCGCGTCTTCCACCATGGCGTGCACGCGGCCGGCGGCGCGCGCGTTGATGAGCGGCCCCACGGTGATGCCGGGCTCGCTGCCGTCGCCGACCTTCAGCGCCGCCACGGCTTCGCCCAGGCGGCGCGCGAACTCGTCGTAGACGGCGGCATGCACGAACATACGGTTGGCGCAGACGCAGGTCTGCCCCGCGTTGCGGTACTTGGAGACCATCGCGCCCCGCACCGCGGCGTCGAGGTCGGCATCTTCGAAGACGATGAACGGCGCGTTGCCGCCTAGCTCGAGCGACAGCTTCTTGATATTGGCGGCGGACTGTTCCATCAGCAGCCGGCCGACGCGCGTGGAGCCGGTAAAGGAGAGCTTGCGCACCACGGGGCTGCGCGCCAGCACCGCGCCGACCACCGCGGCCCGCGCGCTCGTCACGACGTTGAATACCCCGGGCGGCACGCCGGCGCGGCGGGCGAGCTCGGCCAGCGCCAGCGCGCACAGCGGTGTCTCGGAAGCAGGCTTGAGCACCACCGTGCAGCCTGCCGCCAGGGCCGGCGCCACTTTCCGCGTGGCCATGGCCACCGGGAAATTCCAGGGCGTGAGCGCGGCGACCACACCCACCGGCTGCTTGATCACGATCAGCCGGCGGTCGCCGGCCGGCGCCGGGATCAGCTCCCCGTAGGTGCGCGTGGCTTCTTCCGCGAACCACTCGACGAAGGAGGCGCCATAGACGACTTCCCCCTCGGCTTCGGCCAGCGGCTTGCCCTGCTCCGCGGTCATCAAGGCAGCGAGATCCGCCTGGTGCAAACGGATCAGGTCGTACCAGCGGCGCAGGCAGTCGGCCCGGTGCTTTGCGGTGGTGGCGCGCCAGGCCACCTGCGCGCGCTCGGCGGCGGCGATCGCGCGCAGCGTTTCCGCCTCGCCCATGTCGGGCACTTCGGCAATGCGCGCGCCGTTCGCGGGATTGGTCACGGGGAACCGTGCGCCATCGTCGGCCTGGGCCCATTCGCCATCGATGTACGCATGCGTGCGCATCAATGCGGCGTCCTTCAGATTCATGTTGTCTCCGGCTTATCGTGGGGTCTGTACAGCGCGCGCATCCACCTGCCGCATCGCATCCGCGATGGCGGCTGCGTCCAGCTCGCGCGAGAAATTCTTCATGTGCGGGGCGGCAAGCGACAGCGCGGCGGCGGATTCGAGTTCCTCGCGCGAGGCGTCGGTCAGCCCGAGATCCGCCAGGCGCAGGGGCAAGCCGATACGGCGATAGAGCGCCTCGACCTCCGCGCGCGCGTCGTCCTGGCGCCGCTCCAGCTCCAGCTGGACCAGCAGGCCATATGCCACCTGCAGCCCGTGCGGGGCCCGCTGCGCCTGGCGCAGCGTGGAGAGCCCGCGCGTCAGGGCGTGCGCGATCGACAGGCCGCCGCTCTCGAAACCCAGGCCGGACATCAGGATGGTGGCCTCCACTACCCGCTCGAACGCGGCATCCGGCCTGCCCGTGCCGGCAACCGCCAGCGCGGCCTGCGCATCGGCCATCAGCACGCGGTGGCATTCGCGCGCAAGCGCCGCGGCCGACAGCAGGGGCCGGGTGCCGAACATGTTCACGCCCTGTGGCGCGGCCGCGCATTGCGCCGCCTCGAACGATTTGGAGATGGCGTCGCCGATGCCCGCCAGCAGCATCGCTGCCGGGGCCTGCGAGATCAGCGCGGTGTCGGCGATGACGCAGGCCGGGCTGTAGGGCAGATGCCTGACCGCCAGCAGGCGGTGATGCTCGTCGTACAGGACGTAGTTCTTGCTGGTCGGGGCATCGTTGGAGGCAACGGTCGGCACCGTGACCACCGGCACCCGGTAGTGATCCGCCAGCGCCTTGCCCGCGTCGATGCCGCGCCCGCCGCCGGCGGCAATGACCACCGCCGGCGCGCTGGCGCCGAGTTCGTCCACCAGGCGGGCGACCAGTTGCGGGGTCAGTCCCTGGTCGAAGCTGACGCGGCGCAGCGCCACCGCGGCGGCACTGCATTGCCGCCCGACCCGCTCGCCGATCATTTCCATCACCCAGCGGTCCGCGACCAGCACGGCGTCGCCGCCGAGCCGGGCCACATGCGCGCCCAGCAAATCCAACGCTCCCACGCCCTGGACGTAACGTCCGGGCGAGCCAAATACCGCTTGCACGTTCTCTCCTCCTTGGATAGCGCCGGCCTGCCAGGTGCCGGCCTGCTGCTGTGTGCCGGAGGGCGCCGCCCGGCCGATCCGATCGGTGCCGCGCCCTTCCAAATACATGATATAGGATATATGCTACATCATTATCGACGCGTGGCAAGAAGCTTTTTTCCGCCGCCGTCACCGCAACCCTGCCTTCACAGCCTTTTTCGATTCTTCAGGAGCACCGCACCATGCCGGAAACAACCAAGCCCCCCGTGACGCCGATCGACGGCCGCACGCGGGTCGTCGTCATCCTCGCCTACCCCACGCACCACGTGCGCACGCCTGCCTTCTTCAATGCACGCGCCGCCGCCCTGGGGCTGAACGCGGTGCTCGTGCCATGGCAGATCTCGCCAGAGCAACTGCCCGGCGCGCTGGCGGGCCTGCGCCAGGTGGAGAACCTGGCCGGCGTGATCGTCACGGTGCCGCACAAGCAACAGATGGCCCGGCTCTGCGATGAACTCGAAGGCGTCGCCGCGGACCTGGGCGTGTGCAATGTGGCGCGGCGCACGCCCGATGGCCGCTTCGTCGGCAGGATGTTCGACGGCGTGGGCTTCGTCGCGGGCATGCGCGCGGAGGGGATCGATGCGGCGGGCAAGCGAGCGCTGCTGCTGGGCGCGGGCGGCGCCGCCACCGCGGTTGCCGCCGCCTTGCTCGATGCAGGCGTCGCGCAACTGACCATCGTCAACCGCTCGCGCGACAAGGCCGACAGCCTGGTGGCGCAACTGAAGGCGAAGCGGCCCGGCGCGCCCGTCGCCTCCGCGGCGAGCCCGGCCGGCCAATGGGATCTGGTCGTCAACGGCACCTCGCTCGGCCTCAAGCCCGACGATCCCCTGCCGCTCGATCCTGCCACGCTGGGAGCGCACAGCATCGTGGCCGAAGTCATCATGCAGCCGGCACAGACGCGCTTGCTGCTCGCGGCGAAGGCGCGCGGGTGCCGCATCCATCTCGGCGAGCACATGGTGACGGCGCAGATCGACCTGCTGGTGGATTACCTGCTGGGCATGCCGGCAGGCGAGGAAAGCGTGGGAAGCGGGGAACGTGGCGCGGGATGACGGGCGGGCCGGCGTTGCATATCATATATGATGTGTTCCTGAACATTCCTTACCGAGGCAAGCTGTCATGAAAGAACTCGCGCGCGTGGAGAAGAGCAATCTGTCGTCACGCGTCTACGACCAGATTCGGTCCGCATTGATGAGCGGCAAGTACGTGCCGGGCGAGCGATTGCGCGTGGCGGAACTGGCACAGTCGCTGGGAACGAGCACCACCCCCGTGCGCGAGGCGATCTTCAGGCTGGTGAGCGAGCAGGCCCTGGAGATGACCGCGGCAACCTCGATCACCGTGCCCGAGCTCGACCCCGGCACGGTCTCGGAGATCCAGCTGATGCGCACGCTGCTCGAAGGCGCCGCCGCGGAGGCCGCCGCGCTGCGCATCACCCCGCAAGAGATCGCCCGCCTGCGCAAGACGCACGAAGCCTTTATCAAGGCCGTGTCGACCAGCCCGCGCGAAGCGGCGAGCCAGAACCGCAAGTTCCACTTCGAGCTGCTTGCCGCGGCCCACCTGCCGAACCTGTTCGCGGTCGTCGAGAGCATGTGGGTGCGGATGGGTCCCCTGCTGCATATCTTCCATACGGAACTGCAGGCCAGCCGCGAGAGCCTCGAGGAGCATCCGCACTACCGCGTGCTCGACGGCCTCGCCAGGCGCGACGCCAAGACTGCCTCGGCGGCCATTCGGGACGATATCCAGTGGGGCAAGACCGTTCTGCTCGAATGGATGGCATCGCGCGAAGAAGAGCCTGTCTGATCTCCCGGGGCGCGCACGCCCGTGCGCCCGATTTCTCGTCCCCCGCTACCCAGGTGGTGAACCGGTTGCACGGCAGGGCATCGCCGGAAGACGCAAACCCGTCCCCGCCCGCAGCCACGCGCTGATCCCGATTGGCCGCCCTTGGCCGGGCCGGCCGCCATTGTTGCCCTCCAGGCAAATATCTTCTGACTCCGGACGGGTTTTTCCCGCACGCGGGGAGGCGCGATACTCCAGCCGCGCAAGCCCTCCGGCTTGCGGCGGCAGACCCCGCCCCGCGCCAATTGCGCCGGGCATGTCGGCCATCCGCCAATATCATCAGCCGCCTGGGCAAGACCGCAGCCATGAAGACCACCCTGGACGAACTCCTCACCTTCACCATCGTGGTGGATACAGGCTCCATCACCGCGGCCGCCGAGCAACTGCAGCAGACCGTCTCCGCGGTCAGCCGCTCGCTTACACGGCTCGAAGAGAAACTGGAAACCACGCTCTTGCGGCGTACCACGCGCCGGCTGGAGCTGACCGAAGAAGGCGGGACGTTCCTGGCCCACGCGCGGCGGATACTGGAGGCCGTCGAGTCCGCCGAGGACCAGATGGCGACGCAGCGCCGCACACCGGCCGGGAAGCTGCGGATCAACGCGGCAACGCCGTTCATGCATCATGTGATCGTGCCCCTGATCGGCGGCTTCCGCGCGCGCTACCCGGAGATCGAACTGGACCTGCACACCAGCGAGCACATCATCGACCTGCTGGAGCAGCGCACGGACGTCGCCATCCGCATCGGCATGCTGCGCGATTCGACCCTGCACGCGCGCCCCCTGTGCAATAGCCGCCTGCGGCTGGTGGCAAGCCCCGCGTACCTCAAGGCACGCGGCACGCCGCGCGAGGTGGCGGCGCTCCAGGGCCACAGCCTGCTTGGCTTTACCCAGCCCGACACGCTGAACCAGTGGCCATTGCGACACGAACTCGGCGAGGCCCTGCGCATCGAACCCAGCGTGCGCGCATCCAGCGGCGAGACCTTGCTCAAGCTGGCCCTCGCCGGGGAGGGCATTGCCTGCCTGGCCGACTTTATGACCCAGGCCAGCCGGTCGCGGGGAGACCTGGTCCAGGTACTGATGCAGGACACCGTGGAGGTTCGACAGCCCATCCATGCGGTCTACTACCGCAACACCCTGCTCTCCTCGCGCATCACGGCGTTCCTCGACTACGTCGGCGCGCAGCTCGGCGATTCCGTGTCCGGCCGCGCGTGACCGCGGCCATGCCCGCGGAAATGCGCCGGCCTACTTCAGCCGGTCCATCAGCGCGGCGGCGACGGCCAGGGCCGACGCCGGGTCCTGCCCGGTGATCAGTTCGCCGTCTGTCACGACGTACGGCGCGCGCCGGTCGCCTGCGCGGCGCAAGGCGCGCCGGCGGGACGGCCCGGCGCGCCTGCGGCCAGCCTCAGTCCTGACCGCCCGCCTGGCTCACTTCGAGCAGGATCTTGCCGGCGTGCGTGCTCGACTCCATCAGCGCGTGCGCCTTGCCCGCGTCGGCAAGCGGCATGATGGCGTGGATAAGCGGCAGGCACCGGCCCTGCTCCAGCACCGGCCAGAACGCGCTGCGCAGGCCCTCGATCAGTTCGGCCTTGTTCTCAGGCGTGCGCGCCCGCAGCGTGGAGCCGGTCATGTTGAGCCGCTTCAGCATGACCGGCAGCAGGTCGATCTCCACCCGGCTGCCCTCCAGGAATGCGATCTGGACCAGCGCGCCGTCCAGCGCCAGCGCACGCAGGTTCTTCTCGATATAGCGCCCGCCGACCATGTCCAGGACCACGTCGACACCCCGGCCACCGGTCACCTCGGCCACGACGTCGTTGAAGTCCTGCTCGCGATAATTGATCAGGTGCGACGCGCCGTGCTGCCGGCAGATCGCCAGCTTCTGCGCGTTGCCGGCGGTCACCGCGACGTCGGCGCCAACCTCGCGGGCAAGCTGGATGGCGGTGATGCCGATGCCGCTGCTGCCGCCGTGAATCAGGATGGACTTGCCGGCCGAGACCAGCTTGCCGGCGAACAGGTTGGCCCAGACCGTGATGTAGTTCTCGGGCAGCGCCGCGGCCTGCTGCAGCGTCAGCCCCGCGGGCACCGGCAGGCAATGCCGCTCGTCGGCCGCGCAGAACTCGGCGTATCCGCCGCCATGGGTCAGGGCGCAGACCTTGTCGCCGACCTTCCATTTCGTCACCGCTTCGCCAACCTGCACTACCGTGCCCGAGACCTCGAGGCCCAGGTAAGGACATGCCGACGGCGGCGGGTTGTAGAGACCAAGCCGCTGCAGCACGTCGGGCCGGTTGACCCCGGCAAACGCAACCCGGATCAGGACTTCACGGGCGGCCGGCCGCGGGGCATCGGCTTGCTTCAACACTAAGGTATCCGCCCCGGTTCCGGGGCCATGGCTGATGTACTTCATCGAGACGTCCTTTGCCTTACGGCGTTCTTTGTTGGTGGTGCGCGAGACGCGTCAACGCCGGATATCCCTGCCGCTGCGAGCCAGGCGCGGCCCCGCTTCACGCCCGGACATTGACGCGAACAGAATATATCATGCATGATACTTCGGCGTGCGGCGTGCTTGCGCCGCGCTTGCGGGAACGCCTAGACTGGGACTTCCCCACGCCGTATCAATCAGGGAGCGGACCGCTTCCGCCAAAGGAGCAAGGCATGCCGATTGCCGGGATGAACCATTTCACCGTGCTGACGTCCGCGCTCGAAGACAGCGTCAGCTTCTATCGCGAGGTGCTGGGCTTCGAGACCGGCGCGCGCCCGCCGTTTGCCTTCCCCGGGGCGTGGCTGTACGCCGGCGGCGCTCCCATCGTTCATCTTGTCGTCACCGATACGATGCCCAAGCCCGCGGCCGGGGTGCTCGACCACATGGCATTCAGTGCGACCGACCTCCCCCACTTCGTGAATCATCTGCGGCGGCTGGATATTCCGTTCAGCCTCGGGCGGCAGGCCGGCTCCGGCATCTGGCAACTATTCCTGCACGATCCCAACGGCGCGCGGATCGAACTGGATTTCGATCCGCGAGAACAGCAGCCCTGACGCGGCCAGCGCTGCCCGCCGCGCAGCGTGCCCGGGCGCGCCGGTCACGCGCCGCGCGAGCGGCCCAGCGTGCCACGTACCGCCGCTTCGAACCTCGGGTCCAGCACGGCGCCGACATTGAAGCGTGACCACGGCGAGGTGGCTTCGGAGTCGACGCGGAAGACGCGCCCGGGGGCGATCATGACCTTCTGCGCGAGAAGCTGCTCGGCCAGGACCAGCGAGTCGTCCACCTGCGGCAATGCACCCCAGAGGTACAGGCTCTGCTCGGTCCGCGCGAAGATGCGCGCATCCAGCCTGTCGAACAAGGACAGGGTCCTGGCGGTAGCTTCGGCCAGGCGGGATCTCAGCCTGGTGATGTAGCGCTGGTAGTGGCCTTCGCTCAGGATCACGTCGACGGTGCGCTCGCAATACTCCGAGCTGCTCACGTGGATCAGCGCCTTGAGATCGGCAAGATCGCTGGCCAGGTCGGCGCCGCAGGCAATGAAGCCCACGCGCAGCGCCGCGGAGAAGGACTTCGAGAAGCTGCCGATATAGATTGTCCGCTCCAGCTGGTCCAGTGCCGCCAGGCGGGGCAGCGTGGTTGGCTTGAAGTCCGCCAGCGCGTCGTCTTCCACCAGCAGGAGGTTGAACCGCTGCGCGAGCTGCAGCACGCGGTAGGCCTTGGCGGCCGAGAGGTCCGATCCGGTCGGGTTGTGCGCCACGGACTGGGTGAAGAACAGGCGCGGCCGCTCCTGGACCAGCAGTTGCTCCAGGGCCTCGAGGTCGGGGCCATCGGCAAGGCGCGGCACGCCGATGATCCTGGCGCCGGCCAGCTTGAGCTTGCCGAACAAGGGATAGTAGCCGGGATCGTCGACCAGGACGGTGGCGCCCGCCGGCAGGAAGTAGCGGATCACCAGGTCGATCGCGTCATTGGCGCCATGCGTCAGCACGATCTGCCGGGGGTCGGCGCCGATGCCCAGGTCGCCCAGCTTGCGCACCAGATGGTCGCGCAGCGGACCGTACCCGAAACGGTTGCCGTACCGGAACAGCGCCCCCAGCCCCGTGCGCACGACCTTGTGGTGGTACTTGTCCAGCCGCGCCTCCGACAGCCACGCCACCGGCGGGAATCCGTCCCCGACCGCCAGCACGTCGGGACTGCTCTTCAATTGCTCGCGCATCAGCCACACGATGTCCAGCGCGCGCCGGAACGAGCCGGCCTCTTCGTCCTGCCGCGCCTTCACCGGCCTGTCGAGCACGAAGTAGCCGGCACCGCGCCGCGGCTCGACCAGCGCGCGCCCGACCAGGATCTCGAACGCGGCAACCACTGTGTTCTTGCTGTAGCGGTGCAGTTGCGCCAGCTCCCGCAGCGAGGGCAGCTTGTCGCCGACGCGGTAGGCGCCTTCGACGATCTGGCGTTCGATGGAATCCGCCAGCGTGGTGGCGATCGATGGCGATCTGGGCTTGGTCACGGGCTTGTACTCCACATTCCGGTCGGCGATTCGATATCTGGGTGGCGACAACTGTCCCGCCAAACTGTACCTTTTTGCACTGGTACAGTACACCTAGACTGTCTCCATTCCTATACCACTCACGGAGACACCGATGGTGACCGATTCCCGCCTGCCCAACTTTCGCGCCATGACGCCGGCGCAGCGCCTGCAATATATTGGGGGGGCCGCCGCCCTGACCGACGACGAAATCCGGCTGGTCGCCGAGGCAGGCGCCCTTGGCGCCGAGCGGGCCGACGGCATGATCGAAAACGTGATCGGCACGTTCGAGCTGCCCTTCGGCGTGGCCGGCTATTTCCGCATCAACGGCCGGGACGTGCTGGTGCCGATGGCGGTGGAAGAGCCGTCGGTGATTGCCGCGGCGTCCTACATGGCAAAGCTCGCCCGCGAATGCGGCGGCTTCGAGACTTCCAGCACCGGTCCGCTCATGCGGGCGCAGGTGCAGGTCCTCGGCATCACCGATCCCTACGGCGCCCGGCAGGCACTGCTCAGGCATCGGGACGCGATCCTCGAAGTGGCCAACAGCCGCGACAAGGTGCTGATCGGCCTCGGCGGCGGCTGCAAGGACATCGAGGTCCACGTCTTCCCCGACACCCCGCGGGGCGCGATGATCGTGATGCACCTGATCGTGGACGTGCGCGACGCCATGGGCGCCAATACCGTGAATACCATGGCCGAAGCCGTATCGCCGCTGGTGGAGACGATCACGGGCGGCTCCGTGCGGCTGCGCATCCTCTCCAACCTGGCCGACCTCCGGCTGGCGCGCGGCCGGGTGCGGCTGACGCCAGAGGTGCTCGCCACGAAGGAGCGCAGCGGCGCCGAGATCATCGAAGGCGTGATCGACGCCTGCACCTTCGCCGCCATCGACCCCTACCGGGCCGCCACGCACAACAAGGGGATCATGAACGGCATCGATCCCGTGATCGTGGCCACCGGCAACGACTGGCGCGCGGTCGAGGCCGGCGCCCATGCCTACGCCTGCCGCGGCGGCCGCTACACGTCCCTGACGCACTGGGAGAAAGACACGGCCGGCGCCCTGGTCGGCACGATCGAGATGCCGATGCCGGTGGGACTGGTCGGCGGCGCCACCAGGACGCATCCCCTCGCGCGCCTGGCCCTGAAGATCCTTGGCGCGCGCTCAGCCCAGGAACTGGGCGAGACCGCCGTCGCGGTGGGCCTGGCGCAAAATCTCGGCGCGCTGCGGGCGCTCGCCACCGAAGGCATCCAGCGCGGCCACATGGCCCTGCACGCACGCAATATCGCGCTGGTGGCGGGCGCGGTCGGCGCGGAGGCAGACAGCATCGCCAAGCGGATGGCCGACGAAAAAGACGTGCGCACCGACCGGGCCGTCGCGCTGCTGGCCGAACTGAGGGGCAGGTAAGCGCGCGGCAGGCGGGCCGGCATCCACCCCGATATGGCCCGATGTGGCCCGATGTGGCTCGATACGGCCCGCACCGGACCAGGGGACAAACAATAAACAGAGCTGCCAGCGACGCGCCAGCGCGCCTCGGTGCCAGCCATATTCCGGAGACAAGCCAATGAACAAACAGGAAGCGGCGCCGGCGCGGCGCCTGGTCGAAGTCTGGGGCGATACCGCCGATACCCGCCACCTTGCGTGGTCGATCGCGATCGGAGCGGTGGTCAGCCTGACCGGGTTCCTGATCGCAAGCCGCATTCTCGCCGGGCTGGTCCGATCGCCGGAACTGGCGCGCGCCTATGCCATGCTGGCCGGCCTTGCCGGTTGCCTGCTGGCGGGCGTCATCTGCGCGCTGGTGTTCCGGCCGAAACGCGAAGTGATCGAGGACGCGGCGGGCGGACCCGGCGCAGCGCACGCCCCGGCCTGGCGCGAGGAAGTGCTCGACAAGCTCGAGGAAGAAACCGGCGGCCTCGGCTCGGTCGCGGACCTGCCGCCGGCCGTGGTGCAGGAACTGAAGGAACTGCAACTCTACGAGCTCTTCGCCTCGCGCGAACGCCGCGCCACGGCCCCGCACGCCGCGCAGGACAGCACCGCGCCCGCCCGGCCCGTCAGTGCGCGTTCCACACTGGCCTGACCCCCCGCCCAAGGACATCGAAGGTTCATCATGATCGAATCCGCACTTCTTACCCACATCCTCATTGCCACCGGCATGGGACTGGCAGGCGCCATCGTCTTCGCCGCGATCGGCCTGATCTCAGGCACCGACGAGACCACCACGCTGGCACCGCTGACGCTGCTGGTCGTGCTGCTGGGCGTGCCGCCCGAGGGCGTGTTTACGTTCTTCCTTGCCGGCGCCGTCGCAAAGCACATGACCCATGCCATCCCGACCGCGCTGCTCGGCATCCCCGGCGACACCATGGCCACGCCGCTGCTGCAGGATGCCAACCACCTGCGCAACCTCGGCGTGCCACACATCGCGCTGCGCAAGATGATCTCGGGCGCCATCATCGCGGCCTTTATCGCGGTGCCGCTGGCGGTGCTGTTCGCCGTCCTGCTCGCGCCGTTCGGCGCGGCCATCACCAAGGCCGCGCCATGGATCTTCGTGGCCGCCGCGGCGGTCATCGCCTACAGCTCCGCCGGCCGGTGGGCCTCCGTCGCGACGCTGGTTCCCTTCGTCGTCGTCATCGTGGCGCTGCAGACGCTGACCGCGAAATTCGGCGTCAAGCTGAGCATCAGCTACTTCCTGGGCATCGCGATCGGCCCGCTCGTCGCCGATCTCTTCTCGGTCATCTCTCCGGTGGACCGGCCGCGCATGCAGCGCGACCGCGTGCGCACCTTCGCCCTCGCGCCCGATGTCAAGGGATGGTCCGGCTATTTCCCGAATCCGCTCAAGGTACTGGACCGCAGCCAGGTGAAATGGACCGTGGCCACGGCCACCGTGTCCAGCGCGACGTTCGTCTTCAGCCCCGTGGCCATGACGGTGGTGCTGGGAGAACTCGTGGGCGCAAGGATCAGGCACGCCTATCACCGGCTGACCACCGTGCTCAGCGCCCGCAACGGCGTGACGGAAGCCACCTACATCGCCGAGGCCCTGATTCCCCTCATCGCCTTTGGCCTGCCGCTCAGCCCTGTTGCCGCCGGCCCTGCCGCACCGCTGTTCAATGCGCCCCCGGTGTATACCGTGGATGCAGGCTCCGGCCAGACGCACAACTTGCACAACCTCCTGAGCCACGGGGAATTCCTCGGCTATGGCTTGCTCGCCGTCCTGCTCGCCGCGCTGGTGTCCTACCCGTTCGCCATGAACCATGCCCGCCGCGCCGCCCTGTTCGTCTCGCGCAAGGTGTCGCACGAAGCCATCATCGCCACCTTCGTCGGCCTGATCCTGGTGATCAGCGTGTGGGAAGGCCAGTTCCTCGGCCTGCTGGTCATCCTGACCATGGGACTGCTGGGCGGGCTGCTCTCCAGGGCGATCGGATTCAACACCGGCGTGCAGTTCATGGGCTACTACACCGCCGTGCTGACCGTGCCCGCCTTGCTCAAGCTGATCGGCTAGGACAGGGGTGAAGGGAGCGAATCCCCCTTCACTCCACCTTGATCCCTCCCTTCTTCACCACCGCGCCCCACCGGACCGACTCTTCCCTGATGAATCCCTGGAACTGCTCGGGGGTTCCTCCCACCGGGTCGATGCCGTATTCGATCAGGCGCGCCTTCACGTCGGGCTGGTGCAGCACGGCATCCATGTCGCCGGACAGTTTCGCCAGCACGTCCTTCGGCGTCTTCGCCGGCGCGATCAGGCCGATCCAGCTGCTGGCGGTCACCGCCGGATAGCCGGCCTCGGCCATGGTCGGCACGTCGGGCGCGGCGCTCCAGCGCGTCGGGCTGGTGATAGCCAGGGCCTTGAGCTTGCCGGCCTTGACCTGCGGCATCATGGTCTGCACCGAGTCGAAGATCATCGCCACCTGGCCGGAAAACAGGTCCGGCAAGGCCGGCGAGACACCCTTGTAGGGCACGTGCGTCATCTTCATGCCCACGGCCTGCGAGAACAGCTCGCCCGCGAGGTGCGCGCCCGAGCCATTGCCGCTGGAGGCGAAGGTCATCTTGTCGGGATGCGCCTTGCCCCAGCTGACGAGCTCCTTCACGCTGCCGGGCGGCAGCTGCGCGCTGGAGACCAGCAGCAGCGGGATGCGGCCGATCTGGCTCACGCCGGTCAGGTCCCTGACCGGGTCGTAGGTCATCTTGGGATACAGGCTGGGATTGATGGCGTGGGCGGCCACCACCACCAGCAGCGAGTAGCCGTCCGGCGCGGACTTGGCGACATTGTCGGAGYCGATCATGCCGTTGGCGCCGGGGCGGTTTTCCACCACCACCGGCTGGCCGATGCGTTCGGCCAGCTTCTGCATGACCAGCCGCGTCACCGCGTCGGACACGCCACCCGGGGTGTAGGGCACCACCACCCGCACGGGCTTGGCCGGGTAAGGCGCATCGGCCTGCGCCGCGCCGGAAATGCCGCAAGCCAGCGCTGCCGCGAGCAGGCAGGCTTGCAGCCACTGGCTGCGGCCCCGGTTCGTCTTCGTCTTGTTCATGTCTCCTCCGTCAGGATAGGGCCGGCGCCTTGGACATCGGGTGGCTGGCGGCCGGTGTTATGCAATGGCAGCCCCGGGTCTACGCCCAGCCCTGCGGCACCGTCAGCGGAAAATCGAGCAGCATCTGCGCATAGCTCTTGCCGAGCGGGTCCGAGCGCAGGCTGGCCACGCCGCCGCCGCCCAGCGCGCGGTGCATCAGGAAGTTGAGCGCATGCAGGCCCGGCACCTCGAAGCGCTCGACCTCGCCCTCGACCAGGTGCGCGAAGTACGCGCGCACGGCGTCGGCCGTCAGCTGTTCGCGCAGCAACGGCAGGAAATCCGGCCGGCGGGCGATCACGCCGATGTTTTCGTCGTCGCCCTTGTCGCCGCTGCGCGCGAAGGCCAGCCTGACCAGCGGCACGGTCGCGCGCGGGCCCGCGGGCATGGCCGGCGCCATCGCGGCCGACAGCGGTGCCGCGGGCGGCAGGTCACCCGCCACGGCGGCGCAGGCGAGCATCTCTGCGCTGCCGTCGAGCTCCACCCGCACCGGCACCTCCGACTTGCGCACCAGGAAGGAAAACACCTTCACCACCGGCTGGATGTCCACGCGCCCCGCGAACGACGAACGGGTGCCGGCCGCCATCGAGGTGCCGGCCGACGAGCATTCGCGCTGCAGGAAGCGCAGCGCCCTGGCCTGCGCATGGCGCGCGCCGATGCGCAGCACCACTTCGCGCGTAGGCAGCGCGCGCGCATGCGGGCCATATTGCGACTCGCAGCCGAGCAGCTCGACCACGGTCTCGGTGTAATCGGGCAAGCCGCTCTCGGCCAGCATGGCGCGCGTGCGGGCCAGCAGCGCATCGGCGGTGCGGCGAGCCTTGGCGGGCGCGTCGATGCCGCGGATGGCCATCATCAGGCTGAGCTGGTAGCCGTCCTGCCAGGTGCCGTTGGCCTTGTAGTGCGCGCCGGGCGCGCGGCCGCGCGCGCCATGCACGCGCACCTGCCCCGGCGCCAGCAGCTCCGTGCGCACCATGCGGAAATCGCAGGTGACATCCGGCATCAGGTAGTTGGCGGGATCGCCCACTTCATACAGCACCTGTTCGGCCACGGCGGCGGGATCGACCAGACCGCCGGTGCCTTCCGGCTTGGAGAGCACGAAGCTGCCGTCCTCGGCGCAGTCGATCACCGGGTAGCCGATGCGGTCCCAGTCTGGCACGCGCTGCCAGTCGGTAAACAGGCCGCCGGTGGCCTGCGCCCCGCATTCGATCACATGCCCGGCCAGCGTGCCGGCGGCCAGGCGGTCCCAGTCATGCCATTGCCAGCCGAATTCGTGCGCCAGCGCGCCGACCACCACCGCGCTGTCCACGCAGCGCCCGGCAATGACGATGTCGGCGCCCATGGCCAGCGCGCGCGCAATGCCCTGCGCGCCGGTATAGGCGTTGGCCGACAGCAGTTCCGCGGGCGGCGCCGCGCCGGTATAGAGATCGGTCAGCCCCTGGGCGCGCCAGCCCTCGAAGCTGCCCAGCACGTCATCGCCGCTCACCACGGCGACCTTGAGTGCCAGCCCCTGCTTTGCCGCGGCCCCCAGCAAGGCCGCGCGGCAAGCGTGCGGGTTGAGGCCGCCGGCGTTGGCGATCACGCGGATGCCGCGCGAGAGAATCTGGCCGAGGTGCGGCGCCATCGCGGCCTGCACGAAATCGGTGGCATAGCCCAGTGCCGGGTCCTTGGCGCGGGCGCGCGCCAGGATGGACATGGTGGTCTCGGCGAGGTAGTCGTAGACCAGGTATTGCAGGCCGGGCACGGCCAGCAGTTGCGGCGTGGCGATGGCCGAATCGCCCCAGAAGCCCGATGCGCCGCCAATCCTCACGGTGCTCACCGCGCGCGAAGTACCGAAGATCCTGCTCATGCCTTCTCCCCTGCGCCGGCTTGCGCTTCGACCCGGGCCAGCAACGCGCCGGCGCGGGCCTGCCCGCCTTCGCGCGCATGAAGCTCAGTCAGCACGCCGTCGAACGGCGCGACGATGGCGTGCTCCATCTTCATGGCCTCCAGCACCACCAGCACCTGGCCGGCCCGCACCGGCTCGCCGGCGGCGGCCTTCACCGCCACGATGCGCGCGGTCAGCGGCGCCAGCAGTTCACCGGCGCTCTCGGCGCTGCCGGGCTTGCGTTTTTTCTGGCGCGGGTCCAGCCGGGCAAAGCGCCAGGCGCGCCCGGCGCTGAACAGATGCAGGGTATCGGCCTCGCTGGCGAAGACCAGCGGCAGGGCCGCGCCATTGCATTCCACCAGCGCGCTGCCGTCGCCGGCGTCCGCCCGCAGCACGCGGGTGGCGACGCTCTGCGGCGCGCCATCGTCGCCTTCGCGCAGGGTCACTTGCCAGCCGTCGGCGGCGGCACGCACATCCACGCGCCATGATTGCGCGCCGGCCTGCAGGCCGAGGCTGAAGGCGGGCGCCACCAGGCCCGGGCGCGCCGCGGCGGCCAACAGGCCCGTGGCAGCCAGCGCCGCGCAGGCAAGCTGCGGGAGCCCGGGAGACGGCGCCCCCAACGCAGCCTGCATATGCGTATCGACGAAACCGGTATGCACGTCATTGCCGGCAAAGGCCCCGTGCGCCAGGCAATCGGCCAGGAAGCCCTGGTTGCTGGCCACGCCCAGCAGCACGGTCTGCTCGACCGCGCGCAGCAGCTTGCGGCGCGCCTCCTCGCGGGTGGCGCCATGCGCCACCAGCTTGGCCACCATCGAGTCGTAGTGGACCGGAATCTCGCCGCCCTCCTGCAGCGCGTGATCCACGCGCACGTCGTGCGCGGCGCCCGGCACGCGCCAGCGCAGCACCGGACCGCCCTGCGGCAGGAAGCCGGCGGCCACGTCTTCGGCGGTCAGCCGCACCTCGATCGCATGGCCTTGCAGCGCCACCTGCTGTTGCGTCACCGGCAGCGGCTCGCCGGCCGCCACGCGCAGCTGCCACTCGACCAGGTCGAAACCGGTGATGGCCTCGGTCACGGCATGCTCGACCTGCAGGCGCGTGTTCATCTCCATGAAATAGAAATTGCCGTCGCCGTCGAGCAGGAACTCCATGGTGCCCGCGCCCACGTAGCCGATGGCCTGGGCGGCGCGCACCGCGGCCTCGCCCATGCGCGCGCGCAGCGCCGGCGACACCGCCGGCGACGGCGCCTCTTCCACCACCTTCTGGTGGCGGCGCTGCACCGAGCAGTCACGCTCGCCGAGGTGGATCACCTTGCCCTGCGTATCGGCAAAGACCTGGATCTCCACGTGGCGCGGCGCGATCACCGCGCGCTCCAGGATCAGCTCGTCGGAACCAAAGGCGGTGCCGGCTTCGGAACGCGCGCKGGCCAGCGCGCCCGGCAAGGCCTGCGCCTCGTGCACCAGGCGCATGCCGCGCCCGCCGCCGCCGGCCGCGGCCTTCACCATCAGCGGGAAGCCGATCTGCGCCGCGGCGTGCAGCAGCGCGGCGTCGTCCTGCGCCTCGCCCTGGTAGCCGGGGATGCAGGGCATGTCGGCGGCCAGCATCAGGCGCTTGGCCTCGGCCTTGTTGCCCATGGCGCGGATGGCCGTGGCCGGGGGGCCGACGAAGACCAGGCCGGCCTGCGCCACCGCTTCGGCGAATTCGGCGTTCTCGGCCAGGAAGCCATAGCCGGGGTGCACCGCGTCCGCGCCGCTGCTGCGCGCGGCCTCGACGATGGCCGCGATGTTCAGGTACGACGCGCGCGGCGCGGCGTCGCCGATACGCACGGCGCGGTCGGCGAACGCGACGTGCGGGCTGTGGCGGTCGGCCTCGGAGTACACCGCCACGGTGGCGAAGCCCAGGCGGCGCGCCGTGCGCATGATGCGCATGGCGATCTCGCCGCGGTTGGCGACGAGCAGGGTATGGAAGGGTCGGCTGGTAGCGGGCATGGTGCGGTCTGGAATGCGGAAAATCGGTATGGATGGATGGGCGGGCGCGCTCAGCCCTGCGTGGCCTGGGCAGCGCGCACGGCGGCGGCATCGAAGCGCACCACCCAGGCGGCGTCGCGCTTCTCGCGGAAGGCCTGGATGCCCTCCGCGCCTTCGCTGCGCATGCATTGCGCGAACAGCTTGGAGGCCTCGTCGAGCAGCTCGCCCTGCGGCAGTTGCGCGGTGCGCGCCACCAGCGGCTTGAAGGCGCGGTTGGCCTGCGGGCCGCAGCGGCAGATGCGCGTGAGCCACTCGGCCAGCAGCGCGTCGAGCCCCGCGCCGTCTTCGGCAAGCCCGTCGACGAGGCCCAGCGCCACCGCCGCGTCGCCGCTCACGCGTTCGCCCGACAAGCCAAGGCGCCGCGTGGCCGCCGCGCCGACCCGCGCCACCACGAAGGGCGCGATCTGCGCGGCAATGATGCCCAGCGATGTCTCGGACAAGGCAAAGCGCGCGTCGCGCGTGGCCAGCACGATATCGGCGGCGCAGGCCAGGCCCATGCCGCCACCCATGGCCGCGCCTTCCACCGCCGCCACCACCGGCACCGGCAGCGCGGCCAGGCGCTGCATGAAATAGCCAAACTCGCGGTTGCGGCTGGCCACCGGATCATCGGTGCCATGGTCCGCATCGAGGCGCGCGCGGAAATTGCCCACGTTGCCGCCCGCGCAGAAGAAACCGCCCGCGCCGCGCAGCACCAGGGCGCGCACCGCGATACCGGATCGGGCATCGGCTTCGGCGCGCGCCAGCGCGGCCTCCAGCGCGGCCACCACCTCGGGCGCGAGGGCGTTGCGCGTGGACGGCACGTTGAGGGTGACGAACAGCACGCCCTGGACTTCGCGCACGATCACGGCTGGCGCGGCGTGGCTGGACTGGGCGGCTTCGGACTGGATGGCTTGGTTCATGGCAGGGTCGGTCAGCGTCTGGATTGGTGGCACGGCAGGCAACGGCGCGGCGCTCAGCCCTTGGACATGATGCCCATCTGCTTGGCGATCACGGTGAGCATCACCTCGTCGGCGCCGCCGCCGATGGAGCCCAGGCGGAAGTCGCGATAGGCGCGCGATGCATGGTTGTCCCAGGTGTAGCCCATGCCGCCCTGGAACTGCATGCACCAGTCCGCCACCTCGCGCGACAGGCGGCCGGCCTTGAGCTTGGCCATGGACGCCAGCTCGACCACGTCGCCGCCGTCGATATAGGTGCGCGTGGCCATGTAGACCAGGGCGCGCAGCGCTTCCATCTCGGTCTTCAGTTCGGCCAGCTTGAACTGGATGAACTGGTTGTCCAGCAGCGGCTTGCCGAAGGCGATGCGCTGGCGCAGGTAGTCGGCGGTCTCCTCGATCAGCGCGGTGCAGGCCAGGCGGCGCGCGGCGCCGTTCAGGCGTTCTTCCTGGAACTGCTTCATCTGGTAGATGAAGCCCATGCCTTCCTCGCCGATGCGGTTGCGCACCGGCACGCGCACTTCGTCGAAGAAGATCTGCGCGGTGTCGGAGCACCACATGCCGAACTTCTTGATCTTCTGCACTTCCACGCCCGGCGTGCGCTTGCCGCCCTGCTTGAGCGGCACCACGATCAGCGACTTGTTCTTGTGCACCGGGCCGTCGGAGGTATTGCACAGCAGGCAGATCCAGTCGGCCTGCGTGCCGTTGGTGATCCACATCTTGGAGCCGCTGATGACATAGTCATCGCCATCGCGGCGCGCGCGCGTCTTGAGCGAAGCCACGTCCGAGCCGGCGCCCGCCTCGGACACGCCGATCGCCGCCACCATCTCGCCGGCGATGGCCGGCGCCAGGAACTCGCGCTTGAGCGCGTCCGAACCGAATGCCGTCAGGGCCGGCGTGGCCATGTCGGTCTGCACGCCCACCGCCATGCCCACGCCCTGCGCGTTGACGTAGCCGAAGGCCTCGGCCGCCGCCACCGCATACGAGAAATCGAGGCCAAGGCCGCCGTACTCCACCGGCTTGGTGATGCCGAGAAAGCCGAGTTCGCCCATCTTCTTGAACAAGGCATGCGCTGGGAAGATCTCCGCGGCCTCCCATTCGTCCACGAAGGGGTTGATCTCCGCCGCCACGAAGCGGCGGATGCTGTCCATGATGTTGCGATGGTCTTCGGTGTAGAGCATGTCCTTGTCTCCTTGCTTGTTCTTTGCCGGCGCAAACGCTTGACGCGTCCGCACCGGGGTCAATTCAATCTGCGCAGGTGCGCCAAACCGTCCGGCGTGCCCGCTGGTTGTCAGTCGTCACGCCCGCCCCCCAATCGGCAGTCGGGAGCAAACCATGGGTACGCGCCGGCCCTCAGAAACGCGCCACGCCGAACTGCATGGCACGCGGCGCGCGCGCCGCCGCCTCGCGCGCCGTGGCCAGCACGAAGGCCAGCACCGCGCGCGTGTCGCGCGGATCGATCACGCCATCGTCGAGCAGCAGCCCGCTGGTGATGAAGGCGCTGGCCTGGCGCTCGAAGTTCGCCACGATCTCGCCGGTCTGCTGGGCGAGCCTGGCCTCGTCCACCGCCACGCCCTTGCGCTCGGCCTGCTGGCGGGCGACGATCTCCAGCGTCATGGCGGCCTGCTCGCCGCCCATCACCGCGGTGCGCGCATTGGGCCACGAGAAGCAGAAGCGCGGGCGGAAGCCGCGGCCGCACATGCCGAAGTTGCCGGCGCCGAACGACGCGCCGCAGTAGATGGTGACCTGCGGCACGGTGGAATTGGACAGCGCCTGGATCATCTTGGCGCCGTGCTTGATCATGCCCGCTTCTTCCGAGGCGCGGCCGACGATAAAGCCGGTGGTGTTCTGCAGGAACACGATGGGCGTGCCGCTCTGGTTGCACAGCTGGATGAACTGCGCCGCCTTGGTCGCGCCGGCGGGGTCGATCGGGCCGTTGTTGCTGATGAAGCCCACCGCGTGGCCGTCGATGCGGCCGCGCCCGCACACCGTGGACAGGCCGTAGTCGGGCTTGAACGCCAGCCAGGCGGAATCGTCGGTGATGCGGCCGATGATCTCCAGCATGTCCACCGGCTTCTTCACGTCCAGCGTCATGACCGCGTCCAGCTCGCGCGCATCCAGGCGCGGCGGCTGCACCGGCTGCGGCAGCGCGGGCGCCACGGCGGGCCAGTCCAGGCTGGACACGATGTCGCGTGCCAGCGCGATGGCGTGCTCGTCGTCCTCGGCCAGGTACTCTGCCAGGCCGCTGACGGTGGCGTGCAGGTCGGCGCCGCCCAGTTCCTCGTCGGTGGCGATCTCGCCGGTGGCGGCCTTGAGCAGCGGCGGGCCGGCCAGGAAGGCGCGGGCACGGCCGCGCACCATCACCACGTAGTCGGACAGGCCCGGCATGTAGGCGCCGCCGGCGGTGGACGAGCCGTGCACCACGGTGATCACAGGCAGGCCGGCGGCGGACAGCCGCGCCAGGTTGTAGAAGATGCCGCCGCCGCGCACGAACTTGTCGACGCGGTACTTGCGCAGGTTGGCGCCGGCCGATTCCACCAGGTGGATGAACGGCAGGCGGTTCTCCAGCGCGATCTCCTGGCAGCGCATCAGCTTGAGGTTGCCGCCTTCGGTCATGGCGCCGGCATCGATGCCGGAATCGGTCGCCACCACCATGGCGCGCACCCCGCACACGAAACCGATGCCGGCCACCAGCGAGCCGCCGGGGATGGAGGTGTCGGGATCGGGATCGTCCATGCCGTAGCCGGCCAGGTTGGCGATCGGCAGGAAGGCGCTGGCCGGGTCCAGCAGGCGGGCCAGCCGCTCGCGCGGCAGCAACGCGCCGCGCCTGGCAAAGGACGGGCGGGCGCGCTCGGAAGCGGCGGCGGCGCGCTGCTCCAGCGTGCGCAGGCGCTCGATCAGGGCTTGCATGCCGCTGCGCTGGCTGGCGAAGGCGGGACTGGCGGGATCGATCCGGGACTCGATGGGAAGCATGGCGCTCGGCAAGGGACTAGGAATGTATCGATTGCAAACCAGGCGCCGGTGCGAGACAAGCGCAATCCCTCCGTTTGTGCATAATGTGCACAAATCCGTCTTTGAGACACGCCCCCGATGCCGACCCCTGCCGCCCGTCACCCCGCGCCGTCCCCCGTGGCCGCTCCGCAGCCCGCGCCCATGCCCGGCGTACAGAGCCTGGACCGCGCGTTTACCCTGTTGTGCCTGCTGGCCGAGCAGCATGAAACCGGCCTCACGCTGGCGCAGCTGGTGGCGCAGACCGGCATCGACCGCACCACGGCCCACCGCATGCTGCGCTACCTGCTGCACGCCGGCTTTGCCAGCCAGGACGAACAGGGCAAGCGCTTTCGCCTCGGCATGGCGGCCATGGCGCTGGGCCTGCGCACCATGAACCGCTCGCCGCTGGCCAGCGCCTGCGCCACGCGCATGAAGGCGCTGGCGCGCCGCACCGGCGACACCGTCTTCCTGATCGTGCGCATCGGCGACCACGGCTACTGCATGCATGCCGAGGAAGGCAGCCACCGCGTGCAGCACTTCCACCTGCTCGCCGGCAGCACCCGCCTGCTGGGCCAGGGTACCGCCAGCATGGCGCTGCTGGCCAAGCTGGCCGACGAGGAAATCGTCGCGCACTACGAGCGCCACCGCGCCGAGTACGAATCCAGCGGCCTGAGCCTGCTCAAGCTGCAGCGCGGCGTGGAGCGCAGCCGCAAGCTCGGCTATGCGCTGGCGGGCGCCGGCGGCGTGGCGGGGGTGGGCTACGCCTTCGCGCTGCCGCTGGCCGGCGAGGCCGCGATCAGCATCGTCTCCACGGCCTCGCGCATGCCGGTGGCGCGGCGCCGCGAGATCGGCGAGATGATCCGCGAGGCATTCGGCTCGCCCGCCTGAGACGCACCCGGCGCGCCGCCCCGCGCGCGAGGTGGCGAAGCGCGCTTCGCGCCGGCGTCCCTGCGCAGGTGTCCCGGCGAAGCCACATTCGCAGCCCGCCCGTGGCCGCGAATCGCAAACCCCTTTCTTTTCAAAGACTTGGCTCCTGGCGCCGAGGTGGCACGCTCGATGCGAACAGCTTGTCACGCGAGTGCCGCTGCTCGCCAACCTCTGCTGAAAGGAGCTGCAAATGCACGATATCGGGAGCGCCAGGCCGGGCGGTTGGGGGACCGGCTACAACGAGTTCGAACACGAGCTTTCCGGGGAAACGGCCGGCGAGTTCGGCCATGAGCAGGAAGGCGCGTTCGGCCACGAGTTCGAGACTGAATTCGAGCAGGGCGAAAGCGAGTTCGAGAACGAGTTCGAGACCGAAGTCTCCGGCGAGATGCAGGAGATGGAGCTTGCCGCGGAACTGCTCGCGGTCAACAGCGAACAGGAGATGGAGCAGTTCCTCGGCGGGCTGATCAAGTCGGTGGGCCGCGTCGCGACCAACTTCGCCAAGTCGTCGGCGGGCAAGGCGCTCGGCGGCATCCTGCGCTCGGCGGCAAAGTCCGCGCTGCCCATCGTCGGCAGCGCGCTGGGCAATCTCGTGCTGCCCGGCGCCGGCGGACTGATCGGCGGCAAGCTGGCCGGCATGGCCGGCAGCGCGCTCGGGCTCGAGCTCGAAGGCCTCAGCAATGAAGACCGCGAGTTCGAGGTGGCGCGCCGGCTGGTGCGCATCGGCCAGCACGCGGCACACCATCTGAGCAGCATGCCGCGCAATGTGCCGCCGGCCCGCGCGGCGCGCATCGCCTTCCTGCGCGGGGCACGCCAGGTGGCGCCCGGCCTGCTGCCGGCCATGCGCGCGATCTCCCAGGGTGGCATCGCCGGTGCGCGGCAACTGCCCATGCCGATCTTCGGCGCCCCTGCCGCCGCACCACGCGCGATGCAGCCGGCCTTCATGGGCGGGCAACCGGCCTTCGCCGGCGGGCAACCCGACTACGCCGGCGCGGGCGCCGCCTATGCGCCGGCGCCGCCCATGCGGCCCATGCCTGGCGGCTACCCCACCCCCGGCCCCGCATGCCCGACCTGCGGCGCGGGGCCGGCCCACGTCCATGTGGCGCAGGGCGGCACGTGGCGGCGCTCGCGCAACGGCCACGCCATCATCCTCTACCTCGCGCCGCGCCGGCAACCGTACTGAGCCCGGGAGCATTGCGATGAACGCCTGCGTCCAAGCCCTGCGGCTGCTCGAACAGGAAGTGCTCGGCATCCGCGCACGCCTGGACGCGCAACTGCCCTACGCCCTGCAGATGCCGATGGTGCCCGCGGCCAACGTCAGCGACGAGGCGATGGGCGCCATCGAGCGGCACATGCAGGCCGCGCGCAAGCAGTTGCGCGTGCGCATCGCACGTTTTCTCGCTTACCTGCGGCACGCCCGCGCCACGCCGCGCGACGTGGCACAGGCGCAGCAGCGCTATGCCATGCTGAAGCTGTACTTCCACGCCGCGCTGACGCACTTCGAGATCTTCGCCGAGGTGCTCACCCAGCGCAGCCAGCATGGCACCGGGGTATGGCTCTCGGGGCTCGACGTTGCCGCGCAGGACGGCTTGCGCCAGCCCGGCGTGCCGATGGCGCTGCCGCCCGTGATCTGCTACGTCGAGCGTGGCCACGGCGGCGCGATCCGGCGCGCGCGCACGCGCCTGCCCGGCGGCGGCGCGAACCCGGTGGCGGTCATCCGCATGCCGCGCGAGCGCATGGTCGGGACCGGCGTGGCGGCGTCGCTGTTCCACGAGGTAGGCCACCAGGCGGCTGCGCTGCTCGACCTGGTGAACGGCTACCGGCGCGCTTCCGCGGCACGTTTCGGCCATGCGCAGGCGCACTCCGTCTGGCGTGTGTGGGAGCGCTGGATCAGCGAGATCATGGCCGACCTGTGGGCCGTGTCGCGCGTAGGCATCGCCGCCACCTGCGGGCTGATGAGCGTGGTGAGCCTGCCGCGCGCGTTCGTGCTGCGCATCAACCTGGACGATCCGCATCCGGCGCCGTGGATCCGCGTCAAGCTGTCCATCGCGATGGGCAACGCGCTCTATCCGCATCCGCAGTGGGCAGCGCTGGCGCAGCTGTGGGAACGGCTGTATCCCCGCTGGCAGATGAGCGCGAGCCAGCGCAGCGCGTTCGACGAACTCGACCGCGCCATCCCGGCCTTCCTTGCCATGCTGCTGTCGCTGCGCCCGCCGCTGCTCGCCGGGCGCACGCTCGGCGCGGCACTGCGCCTGCCCGACCGCCACCCGCACACCCTGCTGCGGCTCTGGCACACGGTGAAGGCACGGCCCCAGCAGTTCCTCGCGGACACCCCCACGCTGGCCTTCGCCGTGCTCGGGCAGGCGCGCTACAGCGGACTGCTGCCGGCCAGGCAGGAACTGTTCGTGATCTCGGAGCTGCTGCAGCGCTGGGCGCTCGCGGGCTATCTGCCGTGGCGCGCGGGGAGTCCACAGTTGAGTGTGGTGTTGAACCAGCGGCAGCCGGTCCGGCCACAGGCCGGCGCGGCGGCGCCCTTTGGCATGTACGCCTGAAGTCTGTGCAGTCTGTGAAGTCTGATGGAGAAGGATGATGACGACGATCGAGAAGATGACTTTCAGCGCTCCGCTGGACCTGGGCGGCGGGTACGTGGAAGACGGCCAGTTCTTCGTGGCGCGCAATCCGGCCTCGCTTATCGAGGAGGGCGGATGGATGCATGCGGTGCAATGCGCGGCGAGGATCAAGAGCGGAGACAAGTATGCGGACATCCCCAAGGAAGGGCTGCAATTTGCCTCGCGGGAGGCGCCTGAGGCCATCCTGACGATCCAGCCGAAGGAAATCTCGGGCCGGGTCGGCGATGAGAAAGCCATGAAGAAGGCGGTCTCCGAAGTACGCAAGATATTCACCCAGTTGCTGGCACTGCCGGATGACTCGCGGGACGTCATGATCCTGGAGATCGTCAGCTGTCTCATGCTCCAGAAGGAAGCGCAGATCAGCGGCAAGATCGTATTTCCGTCCCGCGCCGATCCCAATGCCAACCCGGGGGTCCCGGCGAACCCTGGCACGGGCACAGGCACGGGCACGGGGGGCCAGGTCACCGGCTTCCACCCCCTGCCCGACCTCATCACCGAGCGTTCCGGCCCGCTCGCGCGCGACAGCTACGGCCACCCCACCCCGGTCACCCTGCAGCGGACCACCCGGACGCTGACCGGCGACGTCGCGCTGTGGCTGCTGATCAAGCTCAATGCCGACATGCTGAGCTGGGACAACTACATCAACCAGATGGACCGCCTGTTCTTCCCGGGCGATTTCACCGACGGCATGGCCGGCACCGCCGCGCCGATGTATGCCGCGGCCGCCCAGCTCAGCCGCCGCCGCTTCCTGCCGTTTACCGATACCGACGCCTACCGCGCCCTCAAGGTCGCCACCGAAGCGTTTATCGTGACATGGGGCGCGGTCGTGCCCAAGCCGCTCGACGCGGCCCTCCTGAGCGAGCTGCTGAGCGCGGACTCGGCCGCCATCGCGCTGGCCAACGACCGGCTCGGCCTGCGCCTCAACCAGCTCGCGGTGGAGGGCCTGGTCGCCAAGTATTTCGGCGACGCCAGCGTGCCGCCATCGCTGCCCTACCTGCAACGGGTGGCGATCGCCATGCAGGGCACCGACGCGGCCGGCGTGATCCAGGGCATGCTCGAGGACGAGGCCGGCAAGGTAGGCGACGACGTGCCCGACCCCAACGGCGCGTGCGGCAACAATTGCCTGTGGCTGCGCCACTGGAACCGCAATATCTCCGCCAAGCTGGCCCAGCCCCCGCTGATCGAGCTGATCTGGAGCTACTGGATGGAGGAGCTGCAACTGGTGCAGACCATGAACGCGATCTCGCGGCGCTTCCAGAACATCTCGGTCGGCCAGCACGACCCGCTGGCCCAGCTCGAGCTCGATCCGCTGCGCCCGCTCAACAACATGATCTGGGGCTGGGTCCAGGACGAGCAGCACCGCCTGCCGATCGAGCGCCGCGCGGCCGAGTACATGCACGAGTACGGCTTCCGCCTGATCGGCAAGGCCGTGCCGCAGATGCAGCCGGCCGACACGCGCAGCAAGTTCCTCGCCGCCTTCCATACGCTGCTCAACCTGTGCGTGCCGTTCTTCCGCCAGGCCGACGACACCACGGTGGTGCCCGACGGCTTCCCGCTGCTCAATGCCTTGCGCGAGGTCCACCTGATCCTGTCCGAAGGCGCGCACAACCAGTTCCGCGACCTGCCCACCACGGCGCGCGTGGAGATGATGATGCAGCAGTGGATGCTGGCGCGCACCGAGTTCCGCGAGTTCCTGCCGCGCCGCTCGATGATCGCGTACCCGGAGCCGTGGATGCATTCGGTGGAGAGCATGCGCAAGCTGCAGGGCTGGGGCGACACCAATACCTACCAGTTCTGGCAGCTGGCCACCACCGGCGAGCAGATCGTGTCGTCGATCCGCTGGAGCGACTGGAACTCGGTCAACGACCCGTCCAACGCGGCGAACTGGGCGGCATTCTTCCGGCCCGAGATCCAGACCTACATCCACTCCTATCGCGCGGTGACCGGCATCGACGTCGGCGCAGAGCCGGTCGACGTGCAGGTGCCGGGCATGCACCTGCTGCGCCGCCTGCGCGAGCAAAAGGGCATCAAGGTGGCCTGAGCGACAGGATGCGGCGCCATGGTCGACTTTGCTTCCGCGCTCTACCTGGGCCTGGCGCACCCCGCCTCGCGGATCGGCGGCTTTGCGGCGCTGACCACCGGCATGCCGGCCGCGCTGGGCGCGTCGCCGCAAGCCGGGCGGCTGGCGCTGCAGGCCGCGGCGCTGCAGGGCAGCGAGGCGGGCCTGGTGGCGCCATCCACGCTGCACCTGGCGATCGACGTGTTCGACCGGCTGGCCCGCACCCATGTGCTGATCGCCGACGACGCGCTCTACCCGGTCATGCGCTGGGGCCTGGAGCGCGTGGCCGGCCTCGGCACGCCGGTGTCGTGGTTCGCGCATGCCGACCTGGCCGGCATGCTTGCCCGCTTGCGCCGCATGCGCCAGCGCCACCCTGCGCGCGCGCCGGCGGTCATCACCGATGCCACGCGCCGCGAGGGCGCGGTGGTGCCGCTCGCCCGGTATCTCGCACCGGTGGCCGCGTGCGGCGGCGTGCTGGTGGTCGATCACAGCCAGGTGCTCGGCCTGCTGGGCCGGCAGCCTTCTGCGCGCCATCCGTGGGGACACGGCGGCGGCGGCATCCTGCGCTACGCAGGGCTCGGCGCGGCGCAGCCCGTGCTGCTGCTGGCGTCATGGGCCAAGGCCTTCGGTGCGCCGCTGGCCAGCCTGTGCGGCCCCGCCGCGCTGATCGCGGAGATCGCGCGCGACGGCCCGACCCAGTCGCACTGCAGCGCCGCGAGCGAGGCGGCGCTGCTGGCCGGGCTCGATGCGCTGGCCACCAACCGGCGCGAGGGCGACGCGCTGCGGCTGCGCCTGCTGCAGCGCGTGCACCACCTGCGCGCCGGGCTGCACTGGCTCGCGCGGGCGGCCTTGCCGGACCTGCAGGCCACGCTGCCCACGCATCCGATGCAGCAGATCTGGCTCGGCGCACCGGAGCGCACGCTCGCGCTCCACGCCGAGCTGCGCGCGGGCGGATTCCGCACCGCCTTGCTGCGCCGGCCCGAGGGCCGCTACGTACTGGCCGTGATCGTGCGCGCCAGCCACGGGATTGACGAGATCGACGCGCTGCTGGCCACGATGGCCACGCTGGTCCGGCAACTGCCGCCCTGCCGCGCCGTGCCCCACGCACCTTGCCTTGAGGAGCAACAGCATGTTTAAGACCGCAGATGGGGAGATGCTGGATCTCGCGCCATGGCGCATGCGCAGGCTGCTGCGGCTGCTTGCCGACACGCGCCGCTACCCCGCCGGCACGCCGCCGCAGATGCTCGTCAACGACCTGCGGCAGATCGTGGCGCGCGCGCGCCGCGTCAGCACGCAGCCGCGGCTCGGCACGGCGCGCTTCGAAAGCGCCGGGGCGTGCTGCCGCGCCTGCCTGCTCGCGCGGCTGCAGCAAGGCGTGCTGTCGCTGGTTGGCCTGAGCCTTGTGCCAGCGCTGTCGGGAGATCTCCCGGAAGATCTGCCGGCGCGACTGTCCGCGCGTCTGCCGGCGGATCTGTCGGCGGATCTGTCGGGGCATCTGTCCGAGCGCTATCTGCCGAAGGGCTACGCGGATGAGGCCGAGTACAAAATGCCCAAGCGCTCGGTCAACCGCACGCTGGCGTGGCGCCGGTGGCCAAGCCTGATCAACGCGGCGGTCAGCGCCCAGCAGGCATTGCCGCGCAGCGGTGTCTATCTCCTGGAGCGCAACGGCGTGCCGGTCTATGTCGGCAAGTCCCGCGACCTGCGCGGTCGCATGCTGGACCATCGCCTGCACGAACGGCTGCATCGCGACACAGGCCTTGCCGTGTGGGCCGCCGAGGTCCCGCCGGCGGACCTGGACGCCGTCGAACATGCGCTGACCCGCCTGCTCTCCTACTGGGCGCCCAGGACCACCGGCAGGCGCTCCATGCTGGTCAATACGCAGCGCACGGGCTCGGTCTCGGTCGGCGCCGGCGGCGTCGATATCCGCTGCGTGCTGCCGGTGGCCATGTCGGMGCTCGCGCCGCCGGGCAATCACATGTCCCATCCGGCGGACTCCGCGTTCGAGCTGGCGCCATGATCATCGACTTCCACGTCCACGCCGGCCAGGGCGATGGCATGACCGGGCCGTGGGACACCACCGCCCCGCTGGCCGCCTATGCCCGCCGCGCAAGCGAGGCCGGCATCGCGCACTCGGTATTGCTGCCCGTGTTCCAGTCGGACTACGCGCAGGGCAACCGCGACGTGGCCGCGCTCGTGCGCGCCGACCCGCGCCGCTGGACCGGTTTTGCCATGGTGCACGCCGAGCGCGACCGCGAACGGGTCCACCGCATGATCGAGGAGGCGGTGCTGCGCCTGGGCCTGCGCGGCATCAAGGTCCATCGCCACGATGCGCGCATCCACCGGCAGGTCTGCGACGCGGCGCGGCGCTGGCGGCTTCCCGTGCTCTACGACCCCGGCGGCGAGACCGGCGCGCTGAGCCTGCTGGCGCAGACGCATCCGGATGTGCCCTTCGTGTTCGCGCACCTGGGCAGCTTCGCCGACGACTGGGCCGCGCAACGCCAGGTGATCGACCTGATCGCGCGCTACCCGAACCTGTTCGCCGACACGGCGGGCGTGCGCCGCTTCGACCTGCTGGAGGAGGCGCTCGCACGCGCGGGGCCCGGCAAGCTGTTGTTCGGCTCGGACGGGCCCTGGCTGCACCCCGGCCTGGAACTCGCCAAGATCCGTGCGCTGCGGCCGTCGGCCGCGGCCTTCGCGCGCATGGCCGGCGGCAACGCGCTGCGGCTGCTGCGCCGCGCGCCGTTGCCGGCCGCCCGGCTCATTGGCCGCCCTCCACCGGCCGCAGTTGCCGCCGCAACTGCAATGCGCGCGGAGTGACGCGCAGCATCTCCGCCGCGCGCCCCGTGGAGCCCGCGCGGCGCTCGGCCACCTGCACCGCGATGGCCTCGGCGATCTGGCCGATGCTCTTGAGCCCGAGCCCGGCGTCGAGCGCGCCTTCCACGGCCCGGGCAAGCGTCTGCGTCCAGTCGTCCGGCGCGTCGGGCGCGCCACCGTCCGTCGCCTGGCGGTCGAGCGAGCCGGTGCTCAGCACGCCGAAGCCGTGCTGACGGTCGGCCATGCGCAGCACCACATTGCGCAACTCGCGCACATTGCCCTGGTACTCGCGCCGCATCAGCTGGTGCATGACCTCGGGCATCACCTCCGGCACCCCGGCATCCGCTTCGGCCAGGAAATGCCGGACCAGCAAAGGAATGTCCTCGCGCCGCTCGGCCAGGCCCGGCGCGCGCACGGTCCATTGCGTGATGCGGAAGTAGAGATCGCCGCGAAAACGGCCGGCCAGCACCTCGGCCTCGAGATCGCGATTGGTCGCGCAGGTGAGGCGGAAATCCGAACGGCGCCAGTTGTCCTCGCCCACCCGCTTGTACATATGCTCCTGGATCACCCGCAGGAGCCGCGCCTGCAACGACGGCTCGAGCTCGCCGATCTCGTCGAGGAAGAGCGTGCCGCCGTCGGCCAGCGCCACCGCGCCGTCGCGCGCGGCCACCGCATGCGTGAAGGCGCCCTTCGCATGGCCGAACAGTTCGCTGCCCGACAGCTCCGGGCTGAGCGTGGTGCAGTCGACCACCATGAACGGTCCCCGGCGGCGCACGGGATCCAGGTCATGGATCAGGCGCGCCAGCAACTCCTTGCCGCAGCCGCTATGGCCCAGCAGCAGGCAGGCGCCGCGCCCGAAGCGCCCCACCTCCGCCACCGCGCGCAGCGTGCCGCGCCACACCGGCGACTTGCCCACGGCGCGCTTTTGCAGCCAGTCCGAGGACAGGATGGTCTCCATCTCCGCGAGGCGCGCCAGGCGCAACGCGAGTTCGGTCAGCAATGCATCGTCGTCCTCGGCCGCAACCAGGTCGCAGACCGCCGCGGGCCACCACCCCTGCGCCTGGCAATCGCAGCGCGTGCTCGCCGTGCAGCCGGCGATAAAGGCATCGGGCAGCGGAAAGCCGCGCAGCCATTGCTGCGCGGCGGCCGCCACGCGGTCGCCGCGGGCGCGCGCGACGACCACCAGCATGCCCTCGCCCGCGCCCGACACGTCAAGATGGTCGGGCAGGCCGTGTGCGCGCAGCAACTGCGCGGCCTGCCGGGGGTCTTCCTGGTAGAGAACGACACGCATCCCATGGCCCGCGAAGATGGGTTACCGGTCCGGACTCAGGGCAACCGGGCAAAGCGCGCGGCCGGGCCTGCGGCGGCCCGGCAAGAACGCGGCAAGTCGTGACTGGTATCGGCAGAGCGCCGGCTTCGGGATGATGAGGGGGTATCGGAATCGCCCGCCGATGGCGTGGCGGCAGAAGACCGCACGCCGACGCTGCGCGAGGCACGCGGCCTCACGTCCTGGCGCGGGCCGGTAGTCGCCCCCGCATGCCGACGGTGCGGCCAGCGACAGTGCTGGATCCTGCCAGGCGGCGCGGTTCGATACCGCGCGGGCGGCGGCCGGAAGGCCACGGGCGTTCGAGACTGCTGCATCTGCGCCTCCCCAACGACCCGCCGGTTTTTAGTTTTTCCCCATACTAGGCGGCGCCTTGGCGCCAGGCAAATTGAATTTACTTAATCCTGTCATCGCGCTTCTGGCAATTCTTGCCACGGTGATGTGACCGCGAGGCGCCATTCGCCATTGGCCGTTGATGGCACGCGATCGCAGGCCCCGCGCGACGCATCGGCGCCGCGTGCCGGCATAGGCCGGCGCAAATGCCGGGGCGCGCCGCGGCGCGCATCACGCACCATGTCGAGGCGCTTCGCGCGCCCGGCGCCGCGGCGGAATGCAGGCGCCCGCGCCACGGCCTCAGCGCTTGCCGGCGACCAGGTGATAGCCAAGCAACAGGATCACCGCGCCGACCACGGCGCCGATGAAACCGGCCGACTGGCCCGGTCGATACCAGTGCAGGAACTGGCCGAGAAGGGTCGCGGCCAGCGCGCCGGCGATGCCGAGCGCAGCGGTGAGGATGAAGCCGCTGGGGCCACTGCCAGGCGTGATGGCGCGCGCCACGAGGCCGGCAATGAAGCCGATGAGAATGGTCCAGATCAGGTGCATGGGTCAGCAGGCAGGGAAAGGAATGCGCCCCGGGCGGAGCGCATTCCGGAACACCGCATTATTGCGCGGCGGGCTTGGCCGGCGAAGCGGTCTTGCTATGTTTGGTGGCGTGAGTCTTGTTGCTCTTGTGCGCGCTCTTTTCGACCTTGGCCGGCTCCTTGCTTGGTTCGGCGGCCGGAGCGGGGGTCTGGGCGTAAGCGCCCGCTGCGAAGAGTCCAAGGGTCAGGATGGCGAGGACTTTTTTCATTGCGATCTCCAGGTGAGGCGCGCAGCTTGCGCGTTGCCTGTAAAAACGGCCCGCCGCTTTGCCGTGTTGACAGCCTGCCCGCATCCACGTGTAACAGTTCGTATCCGGACCTCGCCGGGCATGCCGGACATCGCTCGCAAGCCGCGCGAGGCGCTCGCGCACCGGCATGGTCCCGATTGCACGTTTCCGACCGCGGGTTCCGGGACGATTGCATTCGACGCTGCGGCATAATGCCCGCCAGACGCGGAACCAAGAAAAACAGCAACACCGACAGGACCATAACCCTCTGATGCGCGCTACCGCCGCCGGCAAGGCCGGCCTCGACTGGACCACGCTTGGCCTGCTGACATTTCCGCCGTTGAGCTGGGCCGGCAACGCCATCGTCGGCCACTACGCCGCCGGCGCCATCCCGCCCATCACGCTGAACTTTGCCCGCTGGGCGCTGGCCGGGCTGCTGCTGGCGCCCGCCGTGTGGCGGGGCTTGCGCGAGCACGCCGCGACCCTGAGGCAGCACGCCGGGGTGATCGCCGCCATGGGCATGCTGTCGGTGTCGGTCTACAACGCCTTGCAGTACCTGGCGCTGACCACGTCGTCGCCGATCAACGTCACCCTGATCGGGGCTTCCGCGCCGATCTTCCTGCTGATCATCGGCGCGCTGTTCTTCCACGAGCGCGTGCGCGGCTGGCATGTGGCGGGCGCCCTGCTCTGCCTGGCCGGCGTGGGCGTGGTGCTGCTGCGCGGAGATCCCGCGCGGCTGGCGCAGCTCGATTTCGTGCCGGGGGACCTGTTCATGCTGGCGGCCACCATCATGTGGAGCGCCTATACCTGGCTGCTGCGCAAGCGGCGCCCCGACCTGCCGCTGGCCGTGCTGCTGTTCGCGCAGATCGTGGCGGGCGTGCTGGCCAGCGCGCCGTTCGCAGCGTGGGAGATGATGGCCGCGCACGCGCCGCTGCAGCTGGACGGCAAGGTGGTCGCCATCCTGCTGTACGTGGCCACGGTGCCGTCGCTGCTCGGCTACTTTGCCTGGGACCGCGCCATCGCGCGCGCCGGCGCGCAATTGCCGGTGTTCTTCTTCACGCTCACACCGGTGTTTGCCGCGCTGATGTCGAGCGCGCTGCTGGGCGACTGGCCGCGCTGGTTCCATGCGGCCGGCCTGGCGGCCATCGTCGGCGGCATCTGGCTCGCCAACCGGCGCTGAGTCGACGGCCGGGCGCCTGCGCCTGGCTTGCCATGCCCGGGCGCGCTACGCGGCCAGCGCCTGCTCCAGCCGGAACACCCCGACCGCCTGCTCCATGCGGTGTGCCTGCTCCTTGAGCGCATCGGCCGCCGCCGCGGCCTGCTCCACCAGCGCGGCGTTCTGCTGCGTGACCTGGTCCATCTGCGTGACGGCCTGGTTGACCTGGGCAATGCCGTTGCTCTGCTCGCGCGAGGCGCTGCTGATCTCGTCCATCATGGTGGTGACGCGCCTGACCGCGTCCACGATGCTGGCCATGGTCGCGGTGGCATCGCCGGCCAGCGCGGAACCCGATTGCACGCGCTGCACGGATTGCGAGATCAGCGCGCGGATCTCCTTTGCCGAGCTGCCCGCGCGCTGGGCCAGGCCGCGCACTTCGGTGGCCACCACGGCGAAGCCGCGGCCGTATTCGCCCGCGCGCGCCGCCTCCACCGCGGCATTGAGCGCGAGGATATTGGTCTGGAAGGCAATCGCGTCGATCACCGCGATGATCTCGACGATGCGCCTCGAATCGGCCTCGATCTCGCCCATGGTCTGCAGCACCCGCCCCACCGAGGCGCCGCCCGTCACGGCGATATCGCGGGCCTCGCCGGCCAGCGCGCTGGCCTGGTCCGCGCTGCTGGCGTTCTGCTGCACGGCGGCCGTGAGCTGCTCCATGCTGGCGGCGGTCTGCTCCAGCGAGGACGCCTGCGCCTCGGTGCGCCGGGACAGGTCCAGGTTGCCCTGGGCGATTTCACCGGCGGCGGCCAGCACGTTCTGCGCACCGGCCTTGGTATCGCCGATCAGCGCGCGCCAGTTTTGCACCAGCGAGAGCAGGTGCCGCTTCACCTCGCTCAGCTCATCGCGGCCATGCACAGCCATGCGCAGCGCCAGGTCGCCCGCGTTGATGCGCTCCACCATCGCGCCCACCTCGCGCACATCCGCGCGCATGCCGCTGCTGAAGCCCGCGAACAGGTAGAACGCCGCGCCCACCGCCAGCAGCGCCACCCCGCCCAGCGCTGCTAGCTCCCGCGTATCGGCGGCGATGCGCTCCTCCAGCATGGCGTGCCCGATCACCGAGAATTCCTTGTTGACCGCCGACACGGCGTTGATGGCGGCGCTGGCCTCGTCGAAGTAGGCCTTGGCATCGATCGCGATGCCGCTGGCACCCAGCATCTTGTCCTTGAGCGTGCGGTAGAACGCGTCCACGGCGGCCAGTTGCGCCTGCGACGCTTCCACGCGCTGGCGATATGCCGGGGCGCCGCGCATGACGCGGCCCATGTCGCGCCGCACGGATTCCAGGCCGTCCTGGATCTGCTCGCCCAGCGCGGCCAGTTCTGCTTGCTGCGCCGCATCGGAGTAACCGCCCTGGCTGATGATGGCAGCCCCCCGGCCGCGCGCCAGCGCGCTCAGCTCCGCCAGCTTGGGCATGGGCCCGACCATCAGGTTGACCAGGTAGTACGAGCCGCTGTCGGGATCGAGCGCGAGCGACGAGCGGTCGGCCACGTCGCCGATAAACAGGCGGATCTGCTTGACCAGCGCGCTGTGCTGCGCGAACAAGGGGCCCGCGGTCCCGTTCAGGCCCGATTCATGCATGGCCTGCCACGCCTGAACGAGCTTTTCCGCATCGGGCGTCACATCGAACCTGCCGCCCGCGCCGGCCTGCTGCCTGAGCGCCGCCAGGTGTGCCGCAGCCTTGGCATCGGCATCGTCGAAGGTGGCGCGAAATGCGGCGTTGCCGGCCAGCACGGCGTTGGCCGCGCCGCGCCTGACCTGCGTCTCGCGCATGAAATCGAGCGCGCGGTCGACGATGGCGAGGCCGCGCAGTTCGTCCTGCGCGGCGCGAATGGACTGTACGGACATGCCCAGCACCGCATAGAGCGTGCCGCACAGCGGGATCAGAAACAGGATGGCAAGCAAGGCAAGCTTGCGGGTGATGTTCAGGCGCGCCATCAGGCGCACTGCGGGAGAGAGAAAAGACGCCACGGAGGTCCCCAGGAATGACACATGCATGCGCCTTGTATCGGCCGCTCCGCAATGTACTGAAGGGCCCTTTTATGGCTTATTTTCGCGCGCACAAGGGTGGGGCCGAAACAGCACGATGACGGTGCAGGATGCCCGCAAAACGGGCGCGAAACAGACATGCGAAGGACGAGACAGGCGGCGCGGACGCGCTGGCCGGCGGCAGGCACGATGCGCTGCGACGGAATCGGAAAACAGGAGAACGAAATAATGCGGACACAAAACGGACGCACGCAGGACGCAATCCGCTCGTAGAAAGGGAGGGGACACGAAATCCGGCGCGCCGCGCCGGCCACGCGGCGCGAAACGCATGAACCAATCCGCGGCAGCGCTGTCTTTCCGTCAGTCACCGCGCACCGCGGTCCTGCGAAAGCAGGCATCCCTAACCTGGAGTCACCGATGTTGAGCCCCCACGAATTTGCCACCTTGCTATTGGTCCGCGATGCGCAGGACTGCCTGCAACTTGACCCCGTGGACCTTGAGACGCTGGTCGAGCACGGACTGGTATCGCTCGAGGAATGTACTTCCGGCCATCGCTGTCCGCGCGTGACGGTGCATGGTTTTGCGGTGCTGAAGGCGGTGGGGTGGCGCGACAGGGTGGGGGGCGCTTCGGAGCGGGTAGGGGCGGCCTGAGGCCCGCCTGCACCGGGCTTGCCGCCCGGCCCGCGGATGCCCGGGCAGCCGCACCCTCCCCCTCAATGAAAGTCCCGGCTGCTCACCATCAGCCGCCCCAGCATCGGACTCAGATCCACCAGCTCCGTCGCCACCAGGTGCCTGACCTCGCCCTGGCGCTGCCAGACCCCGATCACGCCCAGCATGGTCGCGCCCAGCACCTCCTTGCGCTGACGCTCGACCAGGTCTGGCCACAGGATCACATTGACCGAGCCGGTCTCGTCCTCGATCGACGCAAAGATGGTGCCGCTGGCGGTGGATGGCCGCTGGCGCACGGTGACGATGCCGCAGGCGCGCACGCGCCGGCCGTTGCCGTACTGCGCGAGCTGCTGCGCGGTGGCGTATTTCATGGCGTCCAGGCGCGGCCGCAGCAGCGCGAGCGGATGCGACTTCAGTGACAAACCCAGGCTGGCGTAATCGGCGGCCACGTCTTCGCCCAGCCGCGGCGCGGGCAGGACCAGTTCGCTCTCGGGCGGCGGTGCTTCGTAGAGCAGGTCGCGGTGGGCTGCCTGCAGCGCGGCGGCGCGGGCCTGCCAGCGGGCCTGGCGGCGATGCCCGGCCAGGCCGCGGAGCGCATCGGCGGCGGCCAGCACGTCGATGTCGTGGCGGTCCAGGCGGGCGCGCAGCACCAGGTCTTCCACGCTGGCGAAGGGCCGCGCGGCGCGCGCGGTTTCGATGCGCCGCGCGGCCGCCTCGCGCATGCCGCTCACGCGGCCGAGGCCGAGCCGCACCGCCGGCTGCGCGTGGGTTGCCGCCTCATGCTCGAGCGTGCTCTCCCAGCCGCTCACCGTCACGTCCACCGGGTGCGTGCGCACATCGTGGCGGCGCGCGTCCTGCACCAGTTGCGAGGGCGAGTAGAAGCCCATCGGCTGGCTGTTGAGCAGCGCGCACAGGAAGGCGGCCGGATGATGGCACTTGATCCACGCGCTGATATACACCAGCTTGGCAAAGCTGGCGGCATGGCTTTCCGGGAAGCCGTACTCGCCGAAGCCTTCGATCTGCTTGCAGATGGCCAGCGCGAAGGCTTCGGGATACCCGTTGGCGGTCAGCGCCCTGACCAGCTTGTCCTGGTGCTTGCGCAGGTCGCCCTTGCGCCGCCACGCCGCCATCGAGCGGCGCAGCTGGTCGGCCTCGCCGGGCGAGAAGCCGGCCGCGTCGATGGCCAGCTGCATCACCTGCTCCTGGAAGATCGGCACGCCCAGGGTGCGGCCCAGCACGTTCTCGATGACTTTGTCGTGGTACACCGGCGGCTGGCCGGTGCGCCGCACCAGCTCGCGCCGCTTCAGGTAGGGATGCACCATGCCGCCCTGGATCGGGCCGGGCCGCACGATGGCCACTTCCACCACCAGGTCATAGAAGGTGCGCGGCTGCAGGCGCGGCAGCATCGACTGCTGCGCGCGCGACTCCACCTGGAACACGCCGATGGTGTCGGCCGCGCAGATCATGTCGTAGGTCTTCCCATCATCGCGAGGAATGTCCGCCATGCTGCGAGGCGCGCCGGGGAAACCGCCGATCATCTCCAGCGCGCGCCGGATCGCCGACAGCATGCCCAGCGCCAGCACGTCCATCTTGAGCAGGCCGAGCGACTCGAGATCGTCCTTGTCCCACTGGATCACGCTGCGGTCCGCCATGGCCGCGTTCTCGATCGGCACCAGCCGCGACAGCTTGTGCCGCGCGATCACGAAGCCGCCCACGTGCTGCGACAGGTGGCGCGGAAAACCGCGCAGCTGCGTGGTCAGGCTGGCCCACTGCCGCACCGCCAGGGACTCGGGATCCAGCCCGTACTGGGCGATGCGCTCGAGAAATCCCCTGCCGCCGTCCCACCACGCCTGGCCCTTGACCACCTGCTCGACCACGCTGGCATCGATGCCCAGCGCGCGGCCCACGTCGCGCAGCGCGCTGCGCGAGCGGTAGGTGATCAGCGATGCCGCCAGCGCGGCGCGGTCCCGGCTGTATTTCTCGTAGATGTACTGGATGACTTCTTCGCGCCGCTGGTGCTCGAAGTCGACATCGATATCGGGCGGCTCGTCACGCTCGCGCGAGAGGAAGCGGCCGAACAGCATATTGGCGTCGGCCGGATGGACCTCGGTGATGAACAGGCAATAGCAGACCAGCGAATTGGCCGCCGAGCCGCGCCCCTGGCACAGGATGCCTTCGCCGCGCGCGAAACGCACGATGTCGTGCACGGTGAGGAAGAACGACTCGTACTGCTTCTCGCGGATCAGGGCGAACTCTTGCGTCAACTGCGTTTCCCACCTGGGTTCGAGTCCGCCGGGAAAGCGCAGCTTCACGCCTTTCATGGTCTCGCTGTACAGGTAGCCAAACGGCGTCAGGGCAGCGGGCACCAGTTCTTCCGGATATTCGTAGCGCAGCGTATCCAGCGAGAAATCGCACAGGCCGGCGATGCGCAGCGTCTGCGCCAGCGCATCGCGCGGGTACAGCCGCGACAGCCGCTGGCGCATGCGCAGGTGCTGCTCGGCATTGGGCGCCAGCGCCATGCCGCATCCGGCCAGCGTCTGCCCGGTGCGGATCGCGCTCAGCACGTCCGACAGCGGCTTGCGCGAGCGCACATGCATGGTCACCGCGCCCGCCGCCGCCAGCGGCACGCCGGCCTGCGCGGCGGCATCCTCCAGCCGCAGCCGGTGCAGGGCATCGGCATGGCCCTGCAATTGCTCGAGCGCGATCCAGGCGCGCGCGCCGAAGACCTGCCGCATCCACTGCGCCTGCCGCAGCAGCGCCTGCGGCTCGGGGCAATACGCGGGCAGCAGCAGCGCCACGCAATCGGGCATGCCGCGCAGGTGGGCCTGCTCCGCCTGCGGCGCGGCGATGTCTTCCGGGTGCAGGCAATAGGCGCCCTTCCCCGCGCGCCGGCGGCCCAGCGTGATGAACTCGCAGAGATTGCCGAAGCCTTCGCGGTCCTGCGCCAGCAGCACCAGCCGCAGCGCCGGCTCGCCATCGTGGCCGGTGAGCGTGAAGCGGCTGCCGATCAGCAGGCGGAACTCCTGCGCGGCGGCGGCCACGGCGGATAGCTTTTCATGGCGGAGCAGGCGCGCTTCGGCGGCCTCGCCGGGGCCCGCGGCGACCGCGGCATCCAGCCAGGCGCCCTGCGCGCCTGGCTCGCTGCTTTCGCCCTCCTGCGCTTCTTCCGCGGCCAGGGCCTCCAGGTCATCTTCGCCTTCCTCGTCCTCGCCCGCATCCAGGCCGGCGGCCAGCCGCGCCGCGCTGCGCGCGAGCGCGTCGCTGGTGCGCTCGCGCAGATCCTTGAGCGCCTGGTGCGCGCGCGCCGTGCCGGCCACCGAGCATTCGTCGGTCAGCGCCAGGCCGCCATAGCCCAGCGCGAACGCGCGCTCGATCAGCTCCACCGGGTGCGAGGCCCCTTCGAGGAAGGTGAAGTTCGAGATGCAGTGCAGCTCCACATAGTCGGGCAAGGCCGGCAGCAGCGCCGAGAGCGCGGCCGGCAAGGCGGAAAACGAAGGAGCGGCAGGCTGGCTGGACATGATGGAGGCGGACGGGAAGCAACGATGCGAAACTGGAATGCGAACAGGGAATGCAAATAGGGAACGCGAAATAGGAAATGCGGGGGCCTGGGGGCCGTTCCGGTTTCAGAACAACCCGTGGAGGAACCAGCGGTACTCGCCGCCCTCCTCCCGCCCCGGGCGCTGGCGATAGACCCAGCAGCGCAGGCCGTCGGCGCGCTCGGCGACGAAGTAATCGCGCGTGGCCAGCGCGTCGTCCCACCAGCCGGACTCGATGCGCTCGGGCCGCGACAGCAGCGCCAGCGGCCCGCCGTGGCAAGGCCGGTGGCGCTGCACGGTCAGTGGCAGCGGCTGCGCCAGCAGCCAGGGCGGGCGCTCGGGCCAGGCCTGCGTGCCCGCCCCCTGCGCGCGCGCGGGCATCTCGTCCACGGGGCACCAGCGGCTGGCGCGCTCGGGCCGGTGGTCCGCCAGCGGCTGCGGCTGCAGTACGTTCTCGCGGCCCAGGCGCGCCATCAGCGTATCGAGCAGGCGGCCCAGCTCGGCCGGCGTGCCGCCCGGCTCGGGAAACAGCGACTCGCTCTGCGGCAGGTACGCCTGCATGGCCTCCACCACCAGCATCAGTCCCACCGCCGGCACGGTGAACTGCACCCTGTCCAGCCGCTCCTGCAGCAGCCGGGACAAATGCGCCGGATCGCGGCTGGGCTCGGCCAGGCTCACCGTCACCGGCGTGGCCGGGGTCTCGCAGCCCAGGCGGTAACGCTCATGCTCGAGCCGCAGCACCACGCGCGTCACGCCGGCCTGTTGCACCGCCAGCCAGCCGCCCAGCGCCAGCAGCAGGCGCTGCGCGCCCGCCATCACGCCCTGGACGGATTCGGTGCGGCCCGGCAGCTCCATGCGCTGCGCGAAGGCGGGCGGCGCGCCGAACCAGGCAAAGCGCACCGGCACCTCGCCGTAGGCCTGGTCCAGCCGTACCAGCAAGTCCGCGCCGAGGCGGCGCCGCAGGCCGGCGCGCGGCAGGCGGCGCACCTCGCCCACGGTGCGGCAGCCGATGCCGTCCAGCCAGCCCTCGTCGGCCACGCCATGCAGCATCCCCACCGGCAGCCGGTCCAGCAGCCGTGCCATGCGCGCCGGCTGCAGCGCGCGCCGCGCCGGGCGCACCATGGCGCCGCGCCGGTCGCGCCTGAACGGCTGCGCCGCCAGCCACGCCGCGCCGAAGGCGCTCGGCGCGCAGCCAAGCTGCAGGAACGCCCCCAGCCGGCGCACCCGCGCATACACGGCGCGGCACAGCGTGCGATGCCCGCCGAACAGCCGCACGCTGGCGCCGGCATCGATCATCACCGTGGCCGCGTCGGGGTCCGGGTGCAAGGCCACATGCGGCGAGAAATGCAACAGCGCCAGCGCCAGCGCCGTCATCAGCTGCGCCTCCGCCGCCGGCTCGCGCTCGAGCTGCACCACCTGCGCCGACAAGGCCTGCACCCCGCCGCGCCGCATGCCGGCCTGCACGCCCAGCGCCGCCGCCGGCCCGTTGGCCAGCACCACGCGCTCGCGCTCCACCACCGCCACCGGCACGCTGTGATGCAGCAGGCCGGGAACGGCAGCGGCCGCGGCAGGCTCAGGCCAGTTCGGCTGCAGCGCGTCCAGCGACAGGCGCGGCAGATGCACCGCGATCCAGTACGACATGGGCTTGCTCTCCCGCAATAGCCTGGGAAACCGGCGATGGCGCAACCTCCGCAGGCAAGGTCCGCGGCGCGCACGGACGGCCCGGCACCGCCATCATCTCGTCGAGCGGCAGCACCAGCGGCTGCTCGCGCACCGGCCCGCGCCGCTTGTGAAAGGTGATCGACATCGCATTGCCCGGCGCCGGCGCCAGCAGCAGCCGCAGCACCGCCGGCGACGACTCGTGCAGCACGCCGGCCGGCCGGCACGCCCATACCGCCGCGTCGCCGGCCTGCGCCAGCACCTGCAGGCGGCGCAGCGCCTCGGGACGCGCCGCGGGCAGCCATACCACCACCGCGCCGAAGGCCTGGCTGCGCAGCACCTGCTCCGCCGCCCACAACACATCGGCCTGCGCCGCGGCCTTGCCCGCGCCGGCCGGCGCGCGCATCCAGAACACCTGCCGGGCCGGCAAACCCCAGCTGGCCAGGCACGTTGCATTGGGCAGGTGCGGCGGCCCCACCAGCGCCAGGCGGCGCTGCCCCGCCGCCAGCGCCACCAGGGCCGGCCGCAGCAGGCGCAGCTCGCCCACGCCGGGCTCGGCCAGCAGCAGCTCCGTCAGCGCCCCCAGCGGCCAGCCGCCGCCCGGCAACTCAGCCGACAGCGCGGCATGTCCAGTCTCCACCGCCGGCACGCTACCCGCCTGCCCCGCCCGGCCGAGCTGCCCCGCGCGCCACAGGCCGGGATAGCGCCGCTCGAGCGCATCCAGCGCCTCCTGGCGGCCCCCCGCGGGTGCCGGCGCCAAGGAAGAAACGCCCGGCAAGCCGGGCGAGTCGGTCTGAAGATGGGGTGTCATGTGACGCTTGCGGCCTTACCCCGAGGGACAAGGCGAGATTTCCGATTACTGTATATTTATACAGTATCACGGTTGGGCGCAAGGGTGAAGCGGGAGGGTCGGGGACGGTGCGCGGGAACGACGCCGGAAGGGGCAGAGAAGGCGCAAGGAAAGAGCACGGAAAGCCTGCCCCGAGGCGCGCGCGGGCCGGCCGGCAAGACATATCGGGACGCCCCGGCACGCCGTGCCCTGCAGTTGCAGTTGCAGTTGCAGTTGCAACTGCAGTCGCTCAGTTCACCCGGTATCGCTTCACCATGTCCCAGTCCAGCTCGATGCCGAAGCCCGGGCCTTGCGGGATCGCCATGATGCCGTCCTTGATGCGCGGCGGGTTGGCCCACATGCCGGGGAAGATCGGATCGCGGTCCGGGTCGGGGAAGCACTCGACGCAGATCCCGTGCGGCATGGCGCCCAGCATGTGCGAGGCGATCTGCGGCTCTTCGTGGTGCGCCATGCGCACGCCGGCCAGCGCGCAGGCCGCGGCGGCGCGGCGCCATTCGGTGATGCCGCCGCCTTCCGAGGCGTCGAAATTGACGATGTCCACCGCGCCGGCGTCCAGCAGGCGGCGCACGCCGGCCGCGCTGACTTCGCTCTGGCCTGCGTTGATGGGGATCGAGGTGGCCTGGCGCACCGCCGCCATGCCGCGCACATCGTCATGCCAGTGGCAGGGTTCCTCGAACCATGCGATGTCGTACGGCTCGACCAGGCGGGCGAAGCGCGTTGCCTCCGCCACGCTCCAGCCGCGGTTGGCATCCACCGCGAGCAGGAAGTCCGGGCCGCCGCCTTCGCGTGCGTACTTCACCCGCTCGGCGTCTTCCTCGGGCGTTGCCCCGCCCACTTTCACCTTGCAGCCGGCCATGCCGACCGACCTCAGCCACGCCATCTCGCCGGCCAGGTCGGCAGGCGTCTTGCCCGGCAGGTAGTAGCCGGCGATGGCGATGATGGGGATTTCCTGGCGGTAGCCGCCCATCAGGCGGCACACATTGACGCCGAGCGCCTTGCCGGCCAGATCCCAGACGGCCGAATCCACGCAGGCGATCGCGTTCATGACCAGCGGCCGGTCCGGCGCCTTGATGGTCAGGCGGAACAGCTTCTCCCAGATGCGTTCGCAGGCATGCACGGACTCGCCGACCAGCAGCGGCGCCATGTCCTGCTCGATCATGCGGGCGATCTCGGGGCCGTGTTCGCGGGGGTCGCCGTTGTACACCTCGCTGACCAGCCCCGAGCTGGTATGGATGCGGGTGATCACGGTGGCGCGGCTGTCGACCTTGTACGAGCTGCCGGAGAACACCTTGTTGAGCGGGATGCGGACGGCAATGGCCTCTACGCGTTCGATCTTCATGGTTGCGGATTCCTGTGGTCTTGCGGTTGGATGGGCGTGCGGGCCAGGCTCAGTCGATGGTGGCGCCCGAGCGCTTGACGATGGCAGACCACTTGACGCTCTCTGACTGGATGTAGGCGCCCAGGGCCTCGGGGGTGGAGCCCACCGGCACGATGCCGTCGAACATGAAGCGCTTGCGCAGGTCGGAGTTCTTGATCAGGGCCGCGATCTCGCCGCTGAGCTTGTCGACGATGGGGCGCGGCGCCAGCAGCGCGTACCAGACGTTGGATTCGTAGCCGGGCACGCCCGCCTCGGCGATGGTGGGCACGTTGGGCATCGAAGCCGCGCGCTGCGCCGTCGACACCGCGAGCACGCGCAGCTTGCCGGCCTTGATCTGCTGCGACGCGACGCCGTAGCTGGCGAACATCGCGCTGACCTGCCCGGCCAGCAGCGCCGGCATGGCGGGCCCCGTGCCCTTGAACGGCACATGGACCATGTCGAGCCCGGCCATGGATTTCAGGAGCTCCATCGACAGGTGCGGGCCGCTGCCGTTGCCGGACGAGCCGTAGGTGTACTTGCCGGGATTCGCCTTGACCAGCTTGATGAATTCCGCCAGGTTCTTCGCCGGCACGGAGGGATGCACGACCAGGAAGTACGGCGCGGAGGCCAGCAGCGAGACCGGCTCGAAATCCTTGATCGGGTCGTAGGGCAGTTTGCGGTACAGGCTCTGGTTGACGGCGAGCTGCGAGGTCAGCGCAAGCGCCAGCGTATAGCCGTCGGCAGGCGCCTTGGCGACCATGTCCATGCCGATATTGCCGTTGGCGCCGCCATGGTTGTCCACGATGATGCGCTGGCCCATGCGCTCGGACATGTACAAGGTCAGCGGCCGCGCGACGGTATCGCCGCCCCCGCCCACCGGATAGGGCACCACCACGCGCACGGGGCGGTTCGGATAGGTGTCGGCCTGCGCTGGCGCCGCCGCGGCGGCGCCCATGCAGAGCAGCGCCAGCGCGCCTGCGCGCCCCAGTAACCTGGCAATTCGGTTCATGACTGTGTCTCCTGTCTGTTTTCTGTTATCTGTTATCTGTTGACTGCTGTCTTTGCAGGCATGGTCGCCTTCAGTCCAGCCAGCCGCTTGCCCGGGTCTCGCCAAGGAAGCGCTCCACGATCTGCGGGGCAAGCCCGACATAGGTGGCGGGATCGAGCAGCGCATTGAGCGCCGCCGGTTCGAGCGCCGCCCGGATGGCCGGATCGCGCGACAGTGCCTGCTCGAAGGTGATGCCGCTTTCCATGCCCAGCATGGCGGCGGCGTAGACCAGTTCGTGCGCGCTCTGCTTGCCGACCTTGTCGGCCAGCGCGAACATCACGCGCTCGGACATCAGGAAGCCGCCGAGCAGGTCGAGGTTGGCGCGCATACGCGCGGCGTTCACGGTGAGGCCGGACAGCGCGTAGTGCATCATCTGCAGCATGGCCGCCGCCATCATGCAGCCCTCGGGCACGGCCTTCCATTCCATGCGCACGGCCGCCACGTCGCGCTCATGCTCGGCCATCTGGGCGTCGTGCATCATCGCCACGCTGTAGCGGATAGCGCGGCTGAGCGTCACCACGGTCTCCACCACGGCGGGATTGCGCTTGTGCGGCATGGTGGACGAGCCGACCTTGCCTTCGCTGAACGGCTCGGCCAGCTCGCCGATCTCGTCGCCCTCGAGGTTCATGATCTCGTTGGCGATCTTGCCCAGCGTGGCGCCGATCAGGCCGAGCACGCTCACGTACTCGCCCAGGCGGTCGCGCGCGGGCTGCCAACTGATCGGCGCCACGCCCAGTCCGAGGCGCGCCATCAGCCGCGTCTCCAGCTCGCCGGCCTGCTCGCCGAACGAGGCCTGCGTGCCGACCGCGCCCACCATCTGGCCCACGAAGGTGCGCTGCTCCAGGCCGCGCATGCGCTCGTGGTGGCGGCCGAGTTCCGACAGCCAGATCGCGCATTTGTGGCCGAAGGTGATCGGCAAGGCCTGCACGGCATGCGTGCGCCCGGCCATCGGCGTGTGCTTGTGCTCGTCGGCAAGGCGGTACAGCTCGCGCGACACGGCGCCCAGGTCGCGCATCAGGATGCCGTGGGCCTGCCGCACCTGAAGCATCATGCCGGTGTCGTAGACGTCCTGGGAAGTCGGCCCGAAATGCACGAACTCGCCCAGCCCGCCGGCGCATTGCCGCTGCAGGGCGCGCACCGCCGGCACCAGCGGGTGCTTTACGCGGCGGGTTTCGGCAGCGAGCGCGGGCAGGTCGATGTCCGCCACCCGCGCCCGGGCGCCGATCTCGGCGGCCGCCGCGGCGGGGATGATGCCGAGTTCCGCCTGCGCGGCCGCCAGCGCGGCTTCGAAATCGAACCACTTCTGCACGCGGTTCTCCTCCGAGAACACGGCCCGCATCTCATCGGTGCTCCACATGTGCTGCTGGAGGGACTGGTCGAACACACTGCTGGTCATCGCGGAAGCCTTTTTCGCCTGAGGGGTTACAGCCATTCTCGGCCGCCGGCTTCTTTCTGTAAAATGACATGTTCGTAGACAATCATTGCCAAAATGGCATGATATGACCCTCCAACAACTACGTTGCCTGCAGGCAGTCATTGCCAGCCAGCTCAGCGTCTCCCGCGCCGCGGACGCCCTGCACACCACCCAGCCGGCAGTCAGCAAGCTGATCCGCTCACTGGAGAGCGAGATTGGCGTGGAGCTGTTCGTGCGCCGTGGCAACCGGCTGGTGAGCCTGACCGATGCGGGACAGGAAGCGGCGGCGCTGTCGCGGCGCGTGCTCAACGACACCCGCGCGCTGAACGGGCTGGCCGGCGCCGGGCAGGCGGGCGGCGGCAGCGGCACGCTGCGCGTGGGCACCACGCACATCCATGCGCGCTATGGCCTGCTCGACGCCATCCGCCGCTTCAGCACCGCGTACCCGGCGGTCAACCTGGAACTGCTGCAGGGCCACCCCGCGCAGATCCTGCAGTGGGTCAGCGAGAACGCGGTGGACCTGGGCATCTCCACGCTGCCGGACGTCACGCCGGAGGGCATCATCTCGGTCGAGGCCTACCCCATCCCGCGCTGCCTGATCGTGCCGCGCCGCCATGCGCTGCTGAAGCTGGCGCGCGTGACCATCGAAGACATCGCGCGCTACCCGCTGGTGACCTACGACGAGCACTTCAATTCGGGATGGGTGGTGATGCGCGAGTTCCAGCGCCGGGGGCTGTCGCCGCGCGTGGTGGTGCGCGCGACCGACGCCAATGTGATCAAGGCCTATGTCGCCGCCGGCCTGGGCGTGGCCGTGGTCCAGCAGATGGCGGTGGAGCCGCGGCGCGACACCGATCTCGCGGTAATCGATACCGCGGACCTGTTCCCGCCGTCGATGGCGGCAGTCAGCCTGCGGGCCGACCAGTACGTGCGCGGCTATATGCAGGATTTCATCGACATGATCGCGCCGCGATAGCGGTTGGCGGCAGACGGCAGACGGCAGGGGGCGAGCGGTGCGCCCGCCGCCTGCCCCGGGCCGCCTCAGTCCAGCGCCTGCCCCGGCCGGAACCCGTCGCGCAGTTCACGCTTGAGCACCTTGCCGATCGCGCTGCGCGGCAGCACGTCCACCAGTTCCACCACGGCCAGGCGCTGGGTCTTGCCGACCTGATCGTTGGTCCAGTCCATCAGCGCCCCGGCCGATGCCGCGGGGGCTGCCGCGCCGTCGCGCAGCACCACGAAGGCCACCGGTGTCTCGCCCCAGCGTTGCGAGGGCACGCCCACGACCGCGCAGTCGGCCACGGCGGGGTGCTTCTGCAGGATGCCTTCGAGATCGCTGGGATAGATGTTGAAGCCGCCGCTGATGATCATGTCCTTCTTGCGGTCCATCAGCGTGAGGAAGCCGTCCTGGTCGAAACGGCCGACGTCCCCCGTGCGGATGAACAGCTTGCCCGCGGCGTCGTGCCAGTGGGCGGCGGCGGTCTTCTCGGGCTGCTTGTGGTAACCGGCCATGATGGCGTTGGAACTGCCGACCACTTCGCCGATCTCGCCCACCGCGACTTCCTTGCCGTCGTCGTCGATCAGGCGGATATCGTGGCCTTCCATGGGGCGGCCCACGGTATGGAGCTTGTCCGGGAATTCGTGCGCGGCCAGCACGCAGCTGCCGCCGCCCTCGGTCATGCCGTAGTACTCGACCAGGCCGCCCGGCCAGCGCTTGAGCACATCGGCCTTGAGCGCCGCGCTCAGCGGCGCGCTGGTGGAGAACTTCATGCGGTACGAGGACAGGTCGTAGCTGTCGAAGTCGGGGCGCGCCATCAAGCGCTGGTATTGCACCGGCACCAGCATGCTGTGCGTGACGCGGTGCCGCGCGGCCAGCTCCAGGTAGCGCTGCGCATCGAACTTCGGCATCAGCACCGCGGTGCCGCCCAGCGCCAGCGTGGGAATGAAGCTCACCAGGGTGGTGTTGGAATAGAGCGGCGTGGAGATCAGCGTGACGGCGTCGGGGCCGTAGCCACCGCTTTCCTGCACGCGGCGAATCTGGTTCCAGCGCAGCGCGTGGGCATGCACGATGCCCTTGGGCGTGCCGGTGGTGCCGGACGAGTAGATGATGTTGAACACCTGCTCCGGGTCCAGCGGGTGCTCCTGCGGCCGGCTGCCCTCGGGCGCGAGCCAGGCCTCGAACGACTGGCCGGCCGGCGCACCGGCCAGGCCCACCAGCGGCACCCCGATGCCGTCCTTCACCGGCGCGAGCTCGCGCAGGACATCCGCGTCCACGAACAGCACCCGGGCATCGGAGTCAGCCACCATGCCGGCCAGGCTGGCCGGCGTGGACGACGGCGCCAGCGGCACCAGCGCCACGCCCGCGCGCAGGCCGCCGATCAGCAGCGCCGCGTACTCCGCCGACGCCGCCGCGCAGATGGCCAGCGCCGCGCCGGGCCGCAAGCCGTCACGCTGCAGGGCGGCGGCGACCCGGTCGGCCAGCGCATCGAATTCCGCGTAGGTGAGCGAGCGGCGGTTGTCGATCACCGCCGTGTGGCCGGGCCGCTCGGCGGCGTGCAGCCGCACGCAGTCCGCCAGGTTGCCAATCGGCTGCGCAAGAAGTTCTGTGATGCCCATGGGAAATTCCTGTCTCCATCTGGTGCCGCGATCGGTTCCGCCGGATGCGGCGGCCGTCGCGAACGGATTGTGATCGGGAACGGCAATACGCCGCACCGTCCGGCAAATCCCGCCGCCGAGCTGCGGCCGGACCGGAGGATTCTCGCACGGACGCGACGTTCGGGTGCGGTGGGCCCGACGGGGCCGTCCGCGGGATACACAAGCGAAGGCCCCGGGGGCACCCCCGGGGCCTTCTCTCCCCTGCAACGCGGCAGGCGGAAACGCGAAGGACCGGCTACCGGCTTGCGCCAGAGGCTTGCCTTAAAGCCATGCCTTAACGGCTTGCCTCAGAGCGGCCCACTGCCGCCGATCCAGTAAGGCGAGCGCCCGTAGTATTCATGCAGCGTGGTGCCCCACTGCGGATCCGCCATCGCAGGCCAGCTGTCCTTGTCGAAGCCGGGCGCATCCTTGATGCGTTCCGCGGTGACGCCGATACGGAAACACTTCTCGTCGGTGTCGAGCGTAAGGGCGCCCCACGGGATGGCGTGCAGCGTGTCGCCCATGCCGAGGAAGCCGCCGCTGGTCAGCACGGCGTAGGCAATGCGCCCGCCGCGCACGTCGAGCATGATGTCCGAGATCTTGCCGACATGCTCGCCATCGGACGAATAGACCTTGTTGCCGTCCAGCGTCGCGGCCGCCATGACCTCGGGCCCGGGTCCATCACCGATACCGTTGCCGACAATGGCCGCGCCGGCGCCACCGGCGAGGCCGCCGGGATTGAGTTGGTTCATCTTGGTCTCCTGGATGGGATTCGTTCCGAAACCGGGCGCAACGAACATGCCAGCACGCATCCGCGCACTGCCCGCGGCGTGCCGCGCTCCAGGGGACGTGCCAAGGGGCGCGCCGCGGGAAGAATTACAAAGGCGGGTAATTTTCGGTGGCGGGTGGGGTCCGCCATGCCGGCCAGTCTGTGCGCCGGCGCACATGGCTTCGTGAAGCGGCCGCTCCGGCATCTGGGCAAAAGCTGCTAGATTTCCATGGCGGAATGAAAGGCGCACTTCCGCACCGTCGTGCCGGTGATGCCGTTGCTGCATTCATCCGCACCATCACCTGCCCGCCGCCGGACCATTGGAGCATTCGGCCACTGGACCCCTGGACGTGGCAGGACTTCAGCCTTGATTCCGGTTGCCAGAAGCGGGCGCGGCATGCGCGCCGGCTTCGCGCGGCAACGTTCCCGAATTTCCAAGTGGGCAAGGGGTTATCCGGCGCCCGCGAGCGGTTGAATCCGCGGCCCTGCCGTTGCCCGCAGCGGGCAGCGCTGCCGCACAGCTTGCCACCTTCACCCGGAGCCCCGATGCGCGTCCTGCCCTCTCTGTCCTCAGCACCTTTCTCCAGCCTGTTGCGGCGTGCGCCGCCGGAGCCGTCCCGCCAGCGGGAGCCGCACGGCATGCAGCCCGGCCCTCGCCGCGGCGGCCCCACCACCGAAGAAACCGCGGCCTATCACGCGCGCCTGCAGCCCTATCTCCAGGCCGGCACGGTCTTGCGCGGCGCGCGCTTGCCGAAGGCAGCCATCGCGCGCTATACCACCGGCATGCGCGCCAACGCGCACTATTTCAGCCACCCGCTGTGGATGAGTGGCTGCAGAACGTACACCGCTACCCTGAACTGCGCGAACGCTGGCATGCGGCCATCGGCACGCTCGACGACAAGATCCTGGTCGACATCGGCTGCGGCCCCGGCAACCTGCTTGCCACGCTGGGCGGCCAGCCGCGCGAGGCCATCGGCGTGGATATCGCGCCGGGCAGCCTGGCAATGGCCGCGCGCGTGGGTTATGCGCCGCTGCTGGCCGATGCGCACGGCCTGCCGCTCAGGACAGCGATCGCGGACATCGTGGCCATCAACGGCTCGCTGCACCACTGCGACGACATGGAAGGCGTGCTGGCGGAATCCGCGCGCCTGGTCCGTCCCGGCGGGGTACTGGTGCTGGACCACGACCCGCAGCAATCGGCCTGGGATTTCAACGGCGCCGCCTTGCTGATGTGGCGCCTGCGCTTGCCGCTGTACCGCTGGCTCGGGCGCGGTGGCCACCGCGCAGCCGATGACGAGCAGCGCCGGGCGCTGGCCACGGAGCTGCACCACCGGCCCGGCGACGGCGTCAGCGAGCGCCTGCTGCGTGGCACGCTCGAGCCACGTGGCTTCAAGGTGGAGATCTACCCGCACAGTTACCGGGTGGGCAAGGACGTGCTCGACGGCAACATCGGCCGGCCGCCGCTCAAGCTACGCGTGGCACAGCGCTTGTCCGGCATCGACCCGGCCTCGCGCGAGGCGGCGCTGAGCCTGTTCTGCGTGGCCACGCGAGCGGCCTGAGCGCCGGCGCGCCCGTGGGCCCTGCCCCATGCGCATGACGCGAGACATGCGCCTTGCCTGTCCGGATCCGCCCCGGCGGGCCGGCGCATGCCGGAAGACGAACCAACGCTCGCCGGGACCACGCGCCCGGGCCGCGATCCCGCGGCCCAGTCGCCTTTGTAAGCCGTTTCCCTACGCCAGATTCATCCACCGCCGATACGTGTTTTCCACCGCGCCGACGCCGTCGCGCCGCCCCCGCGCCTAGCATGGAATCAAGGAATTACCGCGATGCCCCCGGCAGCAAGCCCGGGCTCCCGGCAGCCGGCAAGCACGCCGCCAAGCGAAGAAGCGAAACGGCGAAGAGCAACGAAGCGGAGAACAAAATGCGCCCGGACATCACTACCCTGCATTCGATCGTGGCCAAGTGGATCGCCCCCGCCGAGGGCCTTCCCCTGCGCGTGGCACGCTTCGGCAGGACGCACGCCGGGCACGTGCCTTATGTCTGCGTGCAGCGCGCCGCCGACATGCTGTTCTTCTTCCGCCACGGTGATGGTTCGTGGTGCGTGTTTCCGCCGGTGGCCGCGCGCGCCTGGGGGGCGCAGGGCTGAAACCCGACCCCGGGGCGCAGACTCGCGCGCCCGGGGCGGGAGCCGTCTTGTTGCTCAGGTTGCTCAGGCAGCTCAGGCGGCTGCCTCGTAATCCACCTGGTGCCGCGCGATGCGCAGGTCGCCGAGTTCTTCCTTCACCCGCAGGTGCTCCGGGTGCGTGGCATAGCCTTCCAGCGCGCTCTGCGACTCGAACTCCGAGTAGAGCACTACGTCGCAGGCATAGTTGACCCCGCTCGAATCCACTCCCACTTCCAGATGCCGCAGGCCCGGAATGCGGCCGCGCAGCCCTTCAAAGGCGAGCTTGAGCCGGGCCACGGCGTCGCGCTTGTCCCGCTCGGTCTCGCCGCGCAGGTTCCACATCACGATGTGTTTGACGATGGACACGTTTCCCCCTTGTCTTGGTTCAGCTTTGGCTCAGCTTGCTTCCCGACGCGCCGCTCAGGCCGGCGGGAAGCCGGCCTTCTGCGGCCACAGGTTGGCGAACGCGTGCACCGCCGACTGCCCGTACACGCCGGCGCGCGTGAACGGCTCCGCCGCCAGCCAGGCCTTTGCATCGGCGTGCGAGGGGAAATCGATCACCAGCAGGCTGCCGACCATGGTTTCGCCATCGTCGCCGAGCAGCGGGCCGGCAAAGGCAATGCTGTCGGCCTTGGCGCCCAGGTAGACCTTGTGATCGGGACGGACCTTGGCGCGCAGCTCGCCGGTGCCCGGCTTGTCGAGAAGATGGAATACAAACAGCATGTGGCTTACCTCCGGTTGGATGCGGATTGCGCCGGCGCGGCAGGCGCGGACGGGTTGAGGATGAAATCGAAATCAAGCGTATAGAACGGCGCGGCCGACACCTTGCCATCCGGCGTGGTGCCGGACTCGTGCCGCACCCAGTCGGCGATCAGCGAACTGCGCACGCCGAATACGGCATCGGAATCCAGGTACGCGTCGCCGTCGCGGAACACATGCGTGATCAGCGTCTCGTAGCCCGGCGCCGAGATCATGAAGTGCAGGTGCGCGGGACGCCAGGGATGGCGCCCCATGGCGTCGAGCATGTGGCCCACGGGACCGTCGTGCGGGATCGGGTAGCACTCCGCCAGGATCGACTTGAAGCGGTAGCCGCCTTCGGCGTCGGCCATCAGTGCGCCGCGGCCCTGGTGCTGCTCGAGCCCCGGCTGTTGCACATCGTAGAAGCCCTCGGAATCCGCCTGCCACACCTCCATGCGGGCGCCCGGCACGGCTTCGCCGCCAATGCCCTTGACGTGCCCGCTGACGTAGCAGGGGTCGCCGGCCATGCCGTTGCCGACATCGCCGCCGAGTTCGTATTCGGGCGCGCCGTCCACGTAGAACGGGCCGAACACGGTGGCCTCGGTGCACCCGCGCGGCTTCTTGTGGTTCTGCGCGGTCACCAGGGTGGACAGGCCCAGCGTATCGGACAGCAGGATGAATTCCTGGCGGGTGCCGGTGCAGGTCTGCCCCACCTCGGTCAGGAACTGGATGCCCTGCGCCCACTCCTCTTCGGTGAGCTGCACTTCGCGGGCAAAGGCATGCAGATGCTGGACCAGGCTGGTCATGATCTGCTTGAGGCGGCCGTTGGGCATGTCGGCGTGCCGCGCCAGTACCGCCTGGGTGATGGTCTCTTCGTCGAGATTACGCATGATGTCGGTTCAGTGATTGAAGATGATCGGGTCGCCGCGCTCAGGTCTTGGCGGCGTCTTCTCAGCGCGGGCAGGTCCGTTTTTCCACGGGCACGTCGAGCGCCTGGTAGTTGGTCTTGTCGATCACGGTGGCCGGCAGCACGATGCTCGGCGTCACCGGCATGCCGCGCAGCTTGCGGATGGCGGCCATGGTGCCCAGGCAGCCCTGGGCAAAACCATTGTAGTCACCGGTGGCCAGCAGGGTGCCGGCCTTGATCGCGTCCACGGCCTCCTTGGTGCCGTTGATGCCGGACACCAGCGCCTTGCGGTTGGCGCCCTGCAGCGCCTCGATGGCGCCGATGGCCATGGCGTCGTTGGCGGCAAAGATGCCGTCGATCTGCGGGTAGGACTGCATCAGGTTCTCCATCACCTGCAGGGCCTGCAGGCGCTGGTAGTTGGCCGGCTGCGACGCCACCAGCTTCACGCCGGGGAACGCCTTGAGCGCGTCGTGCAGGCCGCGCACGCGGTCGATATTGGTGAGCGAGCCCTTGATGCCTTCGAGCAGCACCACGTTGCCCTTGCCGCCCATGGCCTTGAACAGGTGGGTGGCGGTCTTCAGGCCGAGGTCATAGTCGCTGGCGCCGACGAAGGACACGAAGTTGCCCACGTCGCTCTTGTCGGTGACGTTGACCACCGGGATATTGGCTGCGTTCATCTTCTTCACGCCCGGGCCCATCGCCTTGTAGTCCACCGGCACGAAGACGATGGCGTCGGTCTTCTTGACGATCACGTCCTCGATCTGGCTCATCTGCTCCGGAATGCTGTCCGGCTTGGTGGGGATGTAGTGGGTCAGGCGCGCGTTCATGCTCTTGGCCGCGGCGTCGGCCCCCTGGCGCAGCACCTGGAAGAAGGGGTTGGTCTGGTTCTTGGTGAATACCGCGATGCGCTCGCCGTCGGCGTGGGCCGGCAGGGCCAGCGTGGCGGTGGCGGCCAGGGCCAGCATGCCGGCGAGTTGCTTGAGCTTGGGTGCGTTCATCATGTCTCCTGTCGTCTGTTATCTAGCTGTTGTCTGGCTGTTGTCTGTTGCGAATCGTCTTGTGTGAACCGTCTTGTGTGAACCGTCTTGCCTGCGTCTTGCCTGCGTCGTCCTGCCTGGCGTACCGCGCCTGCACCGCCGTGAACCGGAAGACCCGCGGGCCGGCCTTATGACCTGACGCCGATGCGCTTGCGCGACAGCGTGTCCAGGAACACCGCCAGCACCACGATCACGCCCGTCACCAGCGGCTGCCAGTTGGCGCTGACGGTGAGCAGGTTCATGCCGTTGAGCACCAGCGTGAGGATGATGGCGCCGACCAGCGTGCCCGATACCCGCCCCACCCCGCCGAACAGCGAGGTGCCGCCGATCAGCACCGCGGCGATGGCCGGCAGCGTGAGCGATTCGCCGATGTCGCCTTCGGCCGAGTTCAGCCGCGCCAGGAACACCAGGCTGGCAATGCCGGCCATGGCGCCGCTGACCAGGTAGACCAGCACCAGGCGCTTGATCACCGGCACGCCCGACAGGCGCGCGGCCACGGGGTTGGCGCCGATGGCATAGATCTCCTGCCCGTAGGTGGTCTTTTGCGACATGGCGGTGCCCGCCAGCAGGAACAGCAGCATCAGGTAGACCGGCACCGGCACGCCGAGCAGGTAGCCGCTGCCGATGGCGCGGAACTCCGGCGGGAAGCCGTGGATGGTCTCGCCGGCCATGAACCAGTAGGTCACGCCGTGCAGCACCCACAACATGCCGTAGGTGGCGATGAAGGGCGGAATGCGCAGCAGCGCCACCAGCAGGCCGTTGGCCAGGCCGATCAGCGCGCCGGTGCCCAGGCCCGCGCCCACGCCCAGCATGGTGGAGCCGGTCGCCTTCATCACCGTGGCCGCCACGCAGGCCGACATGGCCACGTTGGCCCCCACCGACAAGTCCAGCCCGCCGGTCAGGATCACCAGCGTCAGGCCCGAGGCCAGCAGGAACAGCAGGCTGGCCTGGCGCAGCACGTTGAGGATATTGCCCAGCGTCAGGAACGCATCGGACGCCAGCGCCAGCGCCAGGCACAGCAGCCCGAGCGCGAACAGCCGGTAGGCGAACGAGCGGGCGTCCGCCGACAGCGGCGGAATCAGAGTGGCCGTGTTCATGCTTTCCCCCTTCCCTTGAACGATTCGATCAGCAGCACCACCAGCACCAGCAGGCCGATGGCCGCCACCTGCACCGACGACTGCACGCCGACCAGGTTCAGGCCGTTGCGCAGCACGCCCACCGCCAGCACGCCCAGCACCGTGCCCGGCAGCCAGCCGTTGCCGCGGTCGAAGGTGGTGCCGCCCACCGCCACCGCGGCGATGGCGTCGAACTCCATGCCGATGGCCGCGGTGGGATGCCCTGCGTTCATGCGCGCGGTCAGCAGCAGCGCCGCCACGCCGGCCATCAGGCCACCCAGCACGTAGACGGCGATCAGGTACACGTTGATGCGCACGCCGGAGAACTTGAGCGCCTCGCGGTTGCCGCCGAGGGCGAACACATAGGCGCCGAAGCGCGTGCGGTACAGCAGCCAGTGGAACAGGCCGTAGAACGCCACGCCGATCCACAGCGGGAACGGAATGCCCAGCCACTCGCCGGAGTAGATCAGCGGGATGGTGTCGCCGATGCCGACCACGCTCTGGCCGTCGGTGGCCACCAGCGCCAGCCCCTGCGCGGCGCCCAGCGTGCCGAGCGTGGCCACGAAGGGCGGGATCTCCAGCCAGGACACCAGCGCGCCGTTGAGCAGCCCGAACGCCAGCCCGGTCAGCAGCGCGGCGCCCAGCGCCAGCGGCAGGGATTGCGTTGCCACCATCACCATCGCCAGCACCACGCCGCACAGCGTGAGCACGGCGCCCATCGACAGGTCCAGCCCCTCGGTCATGATGATCAGCGTCATCGGCAGCGCGATCAGCAGCAAGATGGTGGACTGCGTGCCGATATTGAGCAGGTTCTCCACGCTCAGGAAGCCCGAGCCCGTCAGGCTGAAGGCCAGCGCGAGCAGCCCCAGCACCCATACCGAGCCGGGCATCCTGCCCAGCGGATTGCTGCGCGGCTGGCCCAGCGGCCTTGTCAGTGCATGTGTATCAGGCATCGTTCATCCCCAATTGCAGAATCCGTTCTTCGGTCATCTCGCCATGGGCGACTTCGCCGGCGATGCGGCCGCCGCGCATCACATAGGCGCGGTCGCAGACATTGATGATTTCCGGCAGCTCCGAGCTGATCAGCAGGACGCCGGCGCCCTGCTTGACCAGGCTGTCGATCAGGGCAAAGATCTCCGCCTTCGCCCCCACGTCGATCCCGCGCGTGGGTTCGTCGAAGATAAACAGCTTCGCCTCGGCCACCAGCCATTTGCCGATCACGATCTTCTGCTGGTTGCCGCCGGAGAGAAACTGCGCGAGCTGGTCGCCGTTGGGCGTGGCGATGCGCAGCCGCGCGATCTCGCGCTCGGCCAGTTCGCGCGCGCGCTCGGCGCGGTACCAGCGCGAGGGAAACGCCCGGCGCAGCCCGGCCAGCAGCATGTTGTCGCGCACCGTGCGGATCAGCGCCAGTCCTTCGGTCTTGCGGCTCTCGGGGATCAGCGCGGCGCCCAGTTCGCGCGCGCGGTCCGGCCCGCCATTCATGCGCCGGCCGAAGATGCTGACCTCGCCAGCCTGGATGGGATCGGCGCCGAACACGGCGCGCGCGACCTCGCTGCGGCCCGAGCCAACCAGCCCCGCCAGCCCCACGATTTCTCCGGCCCGCACCTGCAGGTTGATATCGGCAATGCCGGTCGCGGCGCTGACGTTGCGTACGTCGAGCGCCACCTCGCCCAGCTGCGCGCTGCGCTCGCGGCTGTAGCTCATGTCCACCTTGCGGCCCACCATGCGTGCCACCAGTTCGTCCGGGGTGGCGTCGCCCGGCAGGCAGGCACCGACCTTGCGGCCGTCGCGCAGGATGGTGATGCGGTCGCCCAGCGCAAAGACTTCAGCCATGCGATGCGAGATATAGATCATCGACACGCCGTCCGCCTTGAGCCGTTCGATCACCGCGAACAGCTTCTCGGTCTCGCGGTCCGACAGCGCGGCGGTGGGTTCGTCCAGCACCAGGATGCGCGCGTTCTGCGACAGCGCCTTGGCGATCTCCACCATCTGCTGCTGCGCCACGCCCAGCTTGTGCACCGGCGTATGCGTGCTGACCTCCATGCCCAGGATGTCGAGGATGCGGCGCGCTTCGGCGTGCATCTTCGCGTGGTCGACCGAGCCCGGGAAGCGCCCGCGCGGCTCGCGCCCCAGGAAGATGTTCTGCGCGATGTCCAGGTAAGGCACCAGCGAGAACTCCTGGAAGATCACCGCGATGCCCATGCGCATGGTGTCGGCCGGGCCGCCGACGGCGACCGGCTTGCCTTCATGGTGGAACTCGCCGGCGTCGGCCAGGTAAACGCCGCACAGGACCTTCATCAGCGACGACTTGCCGGCGCCGTTCTCGCCCAGCAGCATGTGCACCTCGCCGGGGTAGATGGCGAAGGACACGTCATCGAGCGCCTTGACAYCGGGGAAGCTCTTGCAGATGCCGCGCATCTCCAGCAGCGGCGTGACTTCTGTGATGGCGTTCATGATTCGGTCCTGAAGATCTTGCCGGGGTTCATGATGTTGTGCGGGTCGATGGCCTGCTTCACGCTTCGCATGACATCCACCGCGCCGCCCAGTTCGGCTTCCAGGAAATGCATCTTGCCGGTGCCGATGCCGTGCTCGCCGGTGCAGGTGCCGTCCAGGCGCAGCGCGCGCTCCACCATGGCGTCCTGCAGCCGCATCGCGCGCGCGATCTCGGCGGGGTCGTCGGGGTTGACCAGGATCAGCAGGTGGAAGTTGCCGTCGCCCACGTGGCCGACGATGGGCACCGTCAGGCCGGAGGCGTCGATATCCTGCCGGGTCTCCAGCAGGCAGCGCGCCAGCTCCGAGATCGGCACGCACACATCGGTGATCATGGCGCGCGCGCCGGGGCGCAGCGCCATGCCCGCGTAGAGCGTGTTCTCGCGTGCGTGCCACAGGCGGCTGCGGTCCTCGGGCCGCGTGGCCCACTGGAAGGCATCCGCGCCGTGGCCCGCGGCGATGGCCTGCACCTGCTCCGCCTGCTCGCGCACCGCGGACTCGCTGCCGTGGAACTCGAAGAACAGCGTGGGCTTTTCCGGGTAGTCGAGGTGGGAGTGCAGGTTGACGCCATGCATCATCACGCTGTCGAGCAGCTCGATGCGCGCCACCGGCACGCCCGCCTGCATGGTCTCGATCACGCAATCGACGGCGTCTTCCAGCGTGCCGAACGGGCACACCGCGGCGGACACGGCCTCCGGCAGCGGATGCAGCCGCAGCGTGATCTCGGTGAGCACGGCCAGCGTGCCCTCGCTGCCCACCAGCAGGTGCGTGAGGTCATAGCCGGCGGCGGACTTGCGCGCGCGGCGGCGCGTGCGCACCACGCTGGCGTCCGGCATCACGGCCTCGAGCGACAGCACGCTCTCGCGCATGGTGCCGTAGCGCACCGCCATGGTCCCCGAGGCCCGCGTCGACGACATGCCGCCGATGGATGCATCCGCGCCAGGATCGATGGGAAAGAACAGGCCGCTGCCGTGCAGCTCCGCGTTGAGCTGCTTGCGCGTGACGCCGGGCTGCACGCGGCAGTCCATGTCGCCCTGGTTGACGGCCAGCACACGGTTCATGCGCATCATGTCGATGCAGATGCCGCCCTGCGGCGCCGAGGCATTGCCTTCGAGCGACGTGCCCGCGCCAAACGGCACCAGCGGCACGCGCGCGCGGCCGGCCACGGCAACGATGCGCCGGACTTCCTCGGTGGTTTCCGGAAACACCACGGCGTCCGGCAGCTTCACCGCGTGGTACGCCTCGCTGCGGCCGTGATGCTCGCGCGCGGCCAGCGCGGTCGAGCAGCGCTCGCCCAGCATCTGCCGCAGTTCGGCGAGCGCGCGGTCGCGCTCGTCTGGTGTTGCATGCATGGTCTCCTCCTTTTGATTATTTCGAATCCCTGCGGGGAGAAGGCCTGCGCCGGTTGATGCGCCGCCTCTCCTCCGGCCCCTCTACCCGGCCATCGTCGCCACCAGCCGCTCGCCCGACTCGCGCAGCGCGTCGAGCTTGCCGGGCAGCCCGTCCACCAGCAGGCGCCCGTGGCGCTTGCGCGCGCGGCCGGCCACGAACACGCTGTCGATATTGGCCAGGCTGGCCTGCATGACGATGGCGCTGACGGGATCGTGCAGCGGCATCATGTTGAGCCGGCGCGCATCGATCAGCACCAGGTCGGCCTGCTTGCCGACGGCCAGCGAGCCGATCCGGTCCTCCATGCCCAGCATGCGTGCCCCGGCCACGGTGACCCATGCCAGCGCGTCGCGGCAACTCACCGCGTGCGCAGGGGCGATCTCGCCGTGCGCCTGCCGGTAGGCGGCATGGTCCAGCGCGCGCTGCACGCCCAGCGCGATGCGCGCGGCGACGAACATCTCGCCCGACAGTCCCGACTCCAGGTCCACGCCCAGCGACGGCATCACGCCCAGCCGGGTGAGCCTGCCGGTGATCGGGAAGCCGTGGCCCTGCGTCAGCTCGTTCTCCGGTGTGAGCGAGAAGCTCATGCCCAGGCCCGCGAAGCGCGCAAGCTGGTCGTCGGTCAGGTTGTTGCCGTGCACGATATTGATATGGGAGCCCAGCAGGCCGGCCTGCTCCAGCCGCTCCCAGCCATCCGGCGTGCGCGCGCTGCCGCCGCCCTGGTGCATGCTGGCCAGCAGGCCGAACTCGCGCGCCAGCGCGAAATCGTGCAGCGCCACTTCCAGCGTCGAGTAATGCGGGCCCAGGATCGCCAGCCCGAGGCTGAGCAGGTGCGAGCCCTGCAGGCGCTTCGCCAGGCGCTCCACCTCGCCGCGCGGATGCGGCATCTCCCAGAACGGCAGCGCGCCGGGCTTGGGATCGGGCTTGGGCGAGCCGTGCAGGAAGGCCGCGCGGATGCCCGACTGTTCCAGCGCATCCACGGCGGCATCGCTGTGCGCCGGCGTGGGATTGTTGTGGCACCAGTCCACCAGCGTGGTGGTACCGCAGTCGAGCTGGTTCCAGGCGCCCACCAGCGTGGCGATGCCGATGTCGGCCGGCGTGAAGCGCGTGGCCAGCCCCGCATGCATCTGGCGGAAGTATCCGGTGAGCGTCCAGCCCGCGGCCACGCCGCGCAGGGCGGTCTGCCACGTATGCATGTGTGCGTTGACAAAGCCGGGCGCGACGATAAAGCCGCGGGCGTCGATGATCTCGGCGTTGTCCGCGCTCACGGCGTCGATGCGCGGCGCGATGGCGGCGATGCGATCGCCTTCGACCAGCAGGTCGCCGGCAAGCTCGCCGAGCGCGGGTTCCATGGTGACCAGGGTGGCGCCGCGGAACAGGATGCGTGACATGGCTGCGTCCTCCTCAGCGCGAACGGCGGGCAATGCTGGCGGTGCCGGACAGGCAGGCAGGAAGAGGCTGGATGGCGGGCATGGGTCGGTCTCCGTAAGCGGCGGCACTGCCGGCAACCAGGGTCGCCAGCGTGCCGCTCTGTGTATGGCGGGCTACGTGTCAGCGGGTGGCCTTTGCAGGGACCGCGCGGGCTGACATGCGCTGGAACAAACTCTATACTCCCGGCAAACGGAAAAAAACGACGGATAAGGAAATCTTCTTTCCGCCAGGCGAGAGAATCATGCGGCGCCTGGCCGCAGCGTCCGCACCGGGTCAAAGACAAAGGGGAGACGAAGATGGACCGCTGGACCGAACTCGAACTGTTCGTGCAGACCGCCGAACTGGGCAGCATCACCAAGGCTGCCGACAGCCTGGATATCTCCAATGCGGCGGCCAGCCGCTACCTGGCCTCGCTGGAGCAGCGCCTGTCGGCGCGCCTGATCGAGCGCAATACGCGGCGCCTCTACCTGACCGACGTGGGGCACGAATTCTTCCGCCGCTGCAAGGGCGTGCTGGCGGAAATCAAGGAAGCGGAGGCGGCCGTCAACGCCAATGTGCTGGAGCCGGGCGGCACGCTGACGATCACGGCCTCGATGTCGTTCTCGATGAAGCACCTGGCGCCGCTGCTGCCGGAATTCACCCGGCTCTACCCGAAGGTGGACGTCAATATCCTCACCGCCAACCGCTACTACGACATCATGGACAGCGGCATCGACCTCGCCATCCGCACGCGCGAGTTCGAGCCCGATTCCGGCCTGACGGTGCGCCGGCTGGCCGAGACCAGGCGCGTGCTGGCGGCCTCACCGCGTTACCTGGACCGCATGGGCGCGCCGCGCGAGGTAGAAGACCTGCTGCGCCACCAGATGCTGATCTATTCGTACGCCAACCGTCCGCACGAGCTGAACTTCACGCGCGGCGGCGAGGAAAGGGGCGTGACGGTGCGCAGCAAGCTCGAATCCAACGACGGGCAGGTGATTCGCGCCGCGGCGATGGAAGGCCTGGGCATCCTGGTGCAGCCCAAGTACATCATCTACGACGATATCGTGGCGGGGAGGCTGATTCCGGTGCTGGATGACTGGGATTTGCCTCGTCTTACCATTAATATTGCGTTTCAGAGCCGGCGCTATCTGGCTGCGAAGGTGCGGTTGTTTATTGATTTTTTGGTGGCGCACTTCGAGCGGATGGATTATGAGAGGAAGTGGACTTCTTGAGGATTTTTTGTTTTTCCGGCGGTCTGTAGAACCTCCCTATAAAACGTACACATCAAGATCTTAAAGTCAACTTCAACTTCAACTTCAATTTCAACTTCAAAGTCAAATTCAACGTCAAAGGCTTTCGCTCCCCCGGAGCGACCTACTTTCTTTTCCCCGAAAAGAAAGTAGGCAAAGAAAGCGGGCTGCCTGGCCGGCAGGGGCAGAAACGTTGGGATTTCTCGTGTTGCTGGTTTCGTCGTGGGGTTTTTGGTTCTGCTTGCATCCTGCCGTTACCGGGGCGGGCGGCCGCGATCTTGCTGGCTGCAGTGGTTTCGGGGTCAGACCTATGATGGCGAGCACACTGCCAGTTCTGCCATCTGCCGTTACCGGCTTGAGCGGCCACGACATAGCACTCTCGTGGTTTCGTGGTGGGCGCGGTGGACCGGGGCGCGGGTGTGCCGGGTTACTTCAAGCCGGCCACCGCTTATTTCTGAAGCTGACGCTATTAGGCACGGAGCTATGAGGCACCGAACTCAAACAGGGGCCACCGCGCCCACCGCTTATTTCTGAAGCTGGCGCTATTAGGCACGGGAGCTATGAGGCACCGAGCTCAAACAGGGGCCACCGCGCCCACCACGAAACCAGTGCCGCTCCTATGACGTCCCCATCCGCCCCGGTCGCGGCAGCAGATTGAACCACCTGGGCTGCCGCCATCATGTAGCGCCACCACGAATCGAACGCCACCCGCAGGATAGCGACCGCCAAAACCGGTAACGGCAGGATGCAAGCAGAACCAAGAACCCCACGACGAAACCAGAAACACCAGAAATCCCAATGTTTCTGCCCCTGCCGGCCAGGCAGTCCGCTTTCTTTGCCTACTTTCTTTTCGGAAAAAAGAAAGTAGGTCGCTCCGGGGGAGCGAAAGCCGTTGACTTTGAAGTTGACTTTTAATTTGAAGCTTTGAAGATTTTAATCCTTGAAGTTGACTTTGAATCCAAATCCCTTGAATCAAATCACATCATATCAAACACCTAAAGACCAAAATCCACCCCCCCTTATCCCTCCACCGTCAACCCCGCCCCCAACCGCGCAGCCTTGATCACCGCCGCGTAGTCATCACCAGCCATGCCCTGCGCCGCAGCGCCCTGCAGCATCTGGCCGAGCAGCGCGGTCAGCGACAAGGGCACGCGCAGATCCGCACCGGCATCCAGGATCAGCCCTACGTCCTTGAGCATCTGGTCCACCGTGAAGGTGGGCGTGTAGTCATGCTCCACCAACTGCGCTGACTTGGCCTTGACGATGGGCGCGGCCACCGCACTGGCGGTGATCACCGACCACATGTCCTGCCACTTCAGGCCGCCCTTGGCGCCCAGCGTCAGCGCTTCGGCCAGCATGCCGGAGGTCAGGCCGATCATCAGGTTCACCACCAGCTTCATCAGGCGCGCCTGTTCCGCCTCGCCCAGGTAGAACTGGGCCGGCCCGAGCGCCGCCAGCAGGGGCCTGGCCTGTTCATAGGCGGCCTCTGGACCGGACACCAGCGCGGTGAGCTGGGCGGCTTCGGCCATCTTGTTGTTGCCGGACACTGTCACGCGCAGGTACCGGACATCGCGTTGCGCAAGCAGCGCCGCCACGCGCGCGGACGCCTGCGGCGACACCGTGCTGGTATCGATGTACAGCGTGCCCGGCGCCGCCAGTTCCGCCACCTGCGCGCCGACCGCCTCGAACGCCGCGTCGTGCGGCAGCGAGCTGAACAGGATGTCCTTGCCGCCGCATGCCTGCGCCAGCGACGCGGCCGTCTTCAGGCCGGCCTGGCGCGCTGCGTCCAGCACGGCGGGCGCCAGGTCGAAGCCGGTGACCTCATGTCCGGCCGCGGCCAGGTGGCGCGCCATGGGCAAACCCATCTTGCCGGTTCCGATAAAGCCGATTTGCATTGCTGTCTCCAGTGTGTGTCGTGCTGTGTTGTATGGCGCTGTGTTGCGCCGTGCTGGTTCGCCTGCGCGCCTCAGTCGGGGCGTGCGCCCTCGAAGGCCGCCTGCAGCAATTCGCGGATCGGCGCGCGCTCGATCGGGCGCGGATTCCAGTAAGGGTTGGCCAGCGCGATATCGGCGGCGCGGTCCAGGTCTTCGGCGCGCATGCCGATGTCGCGCAGCGCGGTCGGCGCACCGTGCCGCGCTGCGAGGTCGTACAGGGCGCGTGCCGCCGAAGTGTTGCCGCTGCCCAAGGCGCGGCGGATGCGCGCCATGGCTTCGGGCGCCGCACTGGCGTTATAGGCAATGGCGTGTGGCAGCACCACGGTATGGGTCTCGGCATGCGGCAGGTTGAAGCTGCCGCCGAGCGTGTGGCACAGCTTGTGATGCAGCGCCATGCCCACGCTGCCCAGCACCGTGCCGCACAGCCAGGCGCCGTAGAGGCAGTCGGCGCGCGCATCGAGATCGGCCGGGGCTTCGAAGATACGCGCAATGCCGCTGGCCAGCGCGCGGATGCCCTCCTCGGCCATCAGGGACGTGACCGGATTGGCATCCTCCGCATAAAGGCCTTCGGCGGCATGGGCGATCGCGTTCAGGCCGCTGGTCACGCTCAGCGCCACCGGCAGGCCGGTCGTCAGCACGGGATCGTAGATCACGGTGCGCGGCAGCACGCGCGCATCGCGTCCGGTCTTCTTCAGGCCGGCGTCGGTGATGCCGTAGATCGACGTCATCTCCGAGCCGGCATAGGTGGTGGGGATCGCCACGATGGGCAGGCCGGAGGTCAGCGCCACCGCCTTGCCCAGGCCGGTGGTGGACCCACCGCCCAGCGCGACCATGCAATCGGCGCCGACCGCCTGCGCGTGCGCAATGGCGGCGCGGGCCGATTCCAGCGGCACATGCATGACCGCGCCGTCGTAGACGCCGGCCGACAAGGGCCCGAGCTGTTCCGACACGCGCGTGGCCTCCGCCACCTGGTTCGGCGTGCACAGGACCAGCGCGCGGGTGGCGCCTAGCCGCCCGAGTTCGGCGGCGAGCTGGTCCAGCTTGCCGGCTCCGAACAGCACGCGCGTGGGCTGGCTTGCATAGACAAACGATATGGACATGATCTTGTCTTCCTCCGCATGGGTCGGGACCGCGCCCGCACCAATGTGTTTTATTTCGCACTTTGCGCTGCGCCTGCAGACAGGCCTGCGTCCGCGCAACATCTTTGTGCACGTTAGCCTTCCGCCTGCCGGAAAGAAATGCCCGAACGGGAAAACACTCTTGATGCCAGCGGAAGAATCGCCGGTCCGGCCGGATTGCCGGCCGCTCAGCCTCGATGCCGGGCGCTACGGGCGCCCGTCGTGTGCGTCCAGCCAGGCAGGCCGCGCCGGCGGGCACCGAGGCGTGTCGGACGATATGAGGATAGGCCGGCTTATGCCAGCCAGCCGTCCAGCAGCGCATTGACTTGCTCGTGCGCTTCGTACTGGACCCAGTGGCCGGCGCCGGGCACGATGCGCACCTGCCGCCGCGCGTCGCCCTGCGCCATGGCCTGCGCCGCCGCCATCGGTTCGGCGGTCACGTCGTGCTCGCCCCAGGCGAGCAGCACGTCGCCGCCAAAGCGGTCGAGCGCCTCGCGCAAGCCGCCCGCGCGCGAGATCGGCTTGCTGCGAAAGCGCGTATGCCTGCAAGACTCGGTATGCGCATGCAGCGCCATGGCGTCGATACGCGCGGGGTCGGCAATCATGAAGGCGGCGAGATTGTGGCACATGGCTTGCGCCAGCGCGCGCTCGTCCGGCGCCTTGCGCCAGTCCACCAGCGCCTGCTGCTGGCGCCGCACGCCAGCGTGCCCGGCCGAACCCAGCAAGGCCAGCCGGCCCACCGCGCCGGCCGAGGCCGTGACGTTGGCAGCGACGTTGGCGGCGACCAGCCCGCCAAAGGAAAAGCCGGCAAGGTCGAAGCCGTCCGCGCAGCCGGGCAATTGCGCGGCGGCGGCGGCCAGCGTGCCGGCAATGAGGGGCAGCTCGCTGGCAATGTCCCCCGATTCGCCGAAGCCCGGCATGTCGGGGGCCCATACGGTGCGCCGCGCGGCCAGTGCCTCGATATTGCGCACCCAGTGCAGCCAGCTGCCGTGCCCGCCATGCAGCAGGATCAGCGGACGCCCCTGGCCGAAGCGGCGCCACACCACGCGGCAGCCGCCGGCATCGGTGACCGTGCGGCCGGCCTGGCGTTCTAGAGCCGCGACCGCGGCCAGCGCGGCCGCGGTATCGGGTTGTGCCAAATGATCGAAATGATCGGGAACAGTGCCTTGCATCCGGATACCTGCGCGTGCGCGCGAGAAGTCGGCCGGCACCAGCTGCCGGCGAGCCAGGCAGCAGTGTAGCGCCACCCCCGCCGGTAGCCCGGCAGACAGGCACGCCCTCACGGCCCCAGCAGGTTCCCCACGCGGAATGCCCGCGCGCCGGAGACCCGGCCGATCTGGTCGCCCGGCTTCACGTAGCGCACCTCGCGGCCCATGTAGAAGACACCGTCGGTATGGCTGACGATGGTCTCGCGCGTGCCCTCCACCGGATCGACGATATCGAACAGGGGCTGCCCCGCCTTCACCTGCGCGCCCATCGGCGCGCGATAGACCAGCAGGCCCGCCGCGGGCGCCACGAACTGCTCGCTGCCGGCCAGCGGCGTTGCCGGCTGGAGCAGCGGCGGCAAGGGCGGCGCGTCGCCGTCGATCGCGCCGATATGGGTCAGGTAGTCGAGCAGCGCCTGCGTGTCCTGCTGCGCCAGGGCATCGGTCACGTCGCGCTGGCCGCGGTGCTCCACGGTCACGGCGATGCTGCCGTGGGGAATGGGAAAGCGCTTGCCGAATTCCTGCTGCAACTGCCACCAGGTGTAGCTGTGCGCTTCGTCGAAGGAGTGCGCGCCGGAATCGAGCGCCAGCAGGCTGGCGGTGGCGCCGAGATAGCGCGCCAGCGGCTCGACCTCCGGCCAGATCGCATCGCCGGTGTAGACATGCATGGCGGCCTCGCGCGAGCAGTGCAGGTCGAGCACGACGTCCGCATCGTGCGCCAGCAGCATCAGCGCGTGTTGCAAAGACTTGAAGGCATTGACGGCGGGGCGCGCCAGCAGCGCTTCGCGCCAGGCCGCGCGGATGGTACGCAGATTGTGCGCGCTGTCCTGCGTGAGCTTGCCCTCCACCGCCGCCGCAATGTCCTTGAACAGCATCGGGAAGCCGCGGTTGAAGTTATTGCCACTGGCCAGGTCGAAGCGGCCGATGAAACTGCCCAGCACCGCCTGGCCAAGCCCGAGCGGATTGGCGGCGCTGACCAGCACCACCTGCGCGCGCAGCCGGCCCTGCGCCTCCAGCTCGCGCAGGCGCGCCTTGAGCGTGACGGCCACCAGCATGGCGGGGATCTCGTCGGCGTGCAGGCCGGCCTGCAGGTAGATCTTGCGCCCGGCGGCAGCGTCGCCGAAATGGTGGCTGGTGAGCTGCAGGGCAAGCCCGGGCGCAGGGGAGATCAGGGGATGGATCTGGCTTTGCATGGTGTGTGTCTTCGCTAGTGGGTCTTGCCCTCGGGGGGCCTGGCTTAGTTGACGGGCTGCGCGAGCGGCGCGGCCCGCGGCGGTGCGGGCGGCACGCACGGGCTGGCGAGCTGCGCGAACAGGTCCTTGGGATCGGGCAGGCGCGGGATCAGCGCCGCGTCCTCGCCCAGCCCCAGCGCGATGGCCTGGTCGCGCAGGTAGCGCAGCGCCGAGTAATCTTCCAGCGCGAAACCGACCGAATCGAACACGGTGACCTCGCCCGCATCGCGCCGGCCCGGCACGCGGCCGGCCAGCACCGACCACAGCTCGGTGACGGGGAAATCGGCCGGCATCTGCTGCACGTCGCCCTCGATGCGGCTCTGCGGCTCGAACTCGACGAACACGCTGGCGCCACGCAGGATGTCCGGATGCAGCTCGGTCTTGCCGGGGCAATCGCCGCCCACGGCGTTCAGGTGCATGCCCGGCTCGATCATGCCGGGCGTGAGGATGGTGGCGAGCGCCTTGTCGGCGGTGACCGTGGTGACGATGTCGGCGCCGCGCACGGCTTCGGCCGTGCTGGCGCAGGCGCGCACTTCCAGCCCGGGCACATCGGCCAGGTTGCGGCGCAGCTTGGCGGTGGCGGCGGGATCGACGTCAAAGGCCTGGATGCGCCGGATGCCCAGCAGGTGATAGAAGGCCAGCGCCTGGAACTCGCTCTGCGCACCGTTGCCGACCAGCGCCATGGTGGTGGCGCCGGCCCGCGCGAGCTGGCTGGCGGCCACCGCGGACGTGGCCGCAGTGCGCAGCGCGGTGGTCAGGGTCAGCTCGCTGAGCAGGACCGGCTCACCGGTGTCCACGTCGGCCAGCACGCCGAAGGCCATCACGGTGGGCAGGCCGGCGCGGGTGTTGGCCGGGTGGCCGTTGACGTACTTGAAGCTGTAGAGGCGGGCATCGGCGATCGGCATCAGTTCGATCACGCCGAGCGCCGAATGCGTGGCCACACGGGCGGATTTGTCGAAGTCCTGCCAGCGCAGGAAATCCTCGCGGATATAGGCGGCCATGCCGCGCAGGGCGTGGCCGAGGCCGCGCTCGGCGACGATGCGCGATACGTGGCTGGGTGAAAGGAACAAGGTCATGTGGGTCTCCGGTGGAATTGGTGGGTGCATGTCGGCGCGCATGGGTGCGCCTTGGTGCGTATTGGCGCCTATGCGGAACACACCCATTCTTCCAGCCGGCAAAGCCAAAATGAAGTGGTTATTGTGTCAACAAAATACTATCATCGCATCAGAATGACCACAACGACTTTCGTTTCGACACATCGACCCATATGGACCCACATGGACGCCTTCGACCACCAACTGCTGGCGCTGCTGCGCGCCGACGCCCGCGCCAGCGTGGCCCTGCTCGCGCACCGGCTCGGCGTGGCGCGCACGACCATCACCAACCGCATGGCGCGGCTGGAAAAATCCGGGGTGATCGTGGGCTATACGGTGCAGCTGCGCCCCGAGGCGCGGCCGGATGCGATTGCCGCATGGATGAGCGTTGCCGTGGACGGCAACCAGACGCGCGAGGTGATCGCCACGCTGCTGGGGGAGCCCGGCATCGCGGCGCTGCATGACACCAATGGCAGGTGGGACCTGCTGGCCGAGGTGCGCGCCTCGACCCTGGAAGGACTGGCCAACGTGCTGGAACGCGTGCGGCTGATCAAGGGCATCAGCGCCACGGAAACCAGCATCCACCTGCAGAGCTACAAGCTCTCCTGACGCGCTCAGTCTTCGCCGGAGCGCACGCCCGACGTCAGCCTGCTGGCGACGTCCAGGTGCTTGCGCATCAGTTCGGCCGCGCCTTCGCGGTTGCCCGATTCGAGCGCGGCAAGAATGCCCAGGTGCTCGTGGCAGCTCACTTCCACGCGGCCGTGGCCGTGCTTCCAGTCGTAGTTGGACAGGCGCCGCAGCCGGTTCATGCGCCGGACTGCATCGGCGTAGAAACGGTTGCCGGAGGCCAGCGCCAGCCCTTCGTGGAAGGCCGCGTTGGTCTCGAAGAAGGCCACGCTGGAGGCCTCGGTCCACGGCTGCGTGAGAAAGGCGGAATGCTCGATGCGCATGCGCGCGGCCCATTCGGGCGACAGCGCAAACCCGGGCTCCAGGATGGCCGCCGGCTCGATCGCCATGCGGAAGCGGTAGCTCTCCAGCCGCGCCTCGTTGTACCAGGCCGAGTCCTGGAATTTCCAGCGGTAGCCCAGGCGGCGCTCGGCCAGGCCCAGGTCGGCCAGGCGCACCAGCGCCTGCTTGATGGTGGCGCGCGTCTCGCCGTAGCGCTCCATCAGGTCGCGCTCGGAAACCTCGTCGGGCAGGATCTCCCGCCGGCGGTCGTGCGCGATGCGCACCAGCAATTCATCCCCGCCTTCGCCGGCCGCCTCTGTCGGCGCCTCCAGCGGCGGATGCGCCAGCAGTTCCACCCCCTTGTTGCGGCGCCGCTGCACGAAACCCTGCGCCTCCAGGTGATCCAGCGCGGCGCGGATCGGTGTGCGCGACACGCCCAGGTGCTCGGCCAGGCGCTGCTCGTTGAGGCGGTCGCCGGCCTGCAGCGACTCGTCGCGAATCCACTGCGCAATGCGGTAGCCCAGCGCCAGGCGCACGCGTCCAGTCGACTCGGGGATCTCCGGTGAAGTATCCATTGATTTTTTTGTACTCACAAAATACACTATTTATAGCACACCTGACGGCACACTGCCGTGACGCCATCAAGACAGCGCGCCGTTACCGCCTTTATGCAGGCCTTTACGCAGACTTTCCGCAGACCCTTACGCAGACTTTCCGCAAGTTACGCAATTATTTGACGCCGAAAACGCTCCCATGACCAGCCATCCCGCTTCCCCGGACCAAACCGCCATCCATGACACCGTTCCCCACTGCCCGCTGATCGAAGTCAGCGGCGCGCCGCGCGAGCGTGGCCGGCAATACGGCGAACAGGCCGTCGTGCGCATCAAGCGCGGCATCGAGCACTATGCGCGACAACTCGAGAGCAACCAGCTGGGCTGGCCGGAGCTGCGCAAGATCGTGGCCACCTTCGAGCCCACCATTGCCGCGTTCGACCCGAACTATATCGAGGAAATGAAAGGCATCGCCGAAGGCGCGCAGGTGGAGTACGCCGCCGTGGTGATGCTCAACGCGCGCACCGAAGTGCTCAAGCTGGCCGACCGCATGCGCAACCAGCAGCCGGTGCCGCTGGACCCGGACGGCTGCACCGGCGTGCTGGCGCTGCCCGGCGCCACCGCCAGCGGCCGCGTGATCCACGCGCAGAACTGGGACTGGAAGGCGGAGTGCGCGGAATCGTCCGTGGTGCTGAAGGTCAGGCGCGACGACGGCCCCGATTTCCTGACCTTCACCGAAGCCGGCGCGCTGGCGCGCTCGGGCATGAACGCGGCCGGCATCTCGATCACGGCCAACTACCTGGAGTGCGAGCGGGATTACCGCACGCTGGGCGTGCCGCTGGCGCTGATCCGCCGCAAGGTGCTGGAGCAGCGGCGCCTGGCCTTTGCCATGCAGTCGGTGTACGTGACCGCCAAGTCCGCCGCCAACAATATGATGGTGGCGCACGCCGACGGCGTGGCCATCAACTTCGAATGCGCGCCCGATGAAACCTTCCAGGTGCTGCCCGAGCGCGGCGTGCTCGTGCATGCCAACCACTGGCTGAGCCCGGTGGCGCTGACCAAGCTGCGCGACCTGGGCATCCAGAAGATGCCGGATTCGCTGTACCGCGACGAGCGCRTGCGCCAGCTGGTGCAGCCGCATATCGGCAACATCACCGTGGACACCATCAAGCGCGCGCTGTTCGACGACTTCGAGACGCCGTATTCGGTTTGCCGCCCGCCGCGCCCGAACTCGAGCAACAACCTGTCGGCCACCGTGGCGATGATCGTGATGGAGCCGGAACTGGGCGTGATGGAAGTCTCGATGCTGCCGGCGCTGCACCCCACCTTCGCCACCTTCCGCCTGGATATGGAGATCCAGCGGAGCGGCGCCGCCGCCCCGGCCCACGCACGGGCAGTGGCGGCCTGACGCGGCGCGGAGGAGCCATGGAGACGAGACGAACCACCGCCGCGCGGCCGCTGACCCGGCTGCTGACGGCCATATCCACCCTGGCGGCATGCCTGGCGCTGGCCGCGCCGGGCCTGCACGCCCAGCCCGCGCAGGACACCCTGCGCATCCGCCTGAACGCCGACGTGCGCTCGACCGACCCGGGCGTGAACCGCGACGCCAACAGCGATGCGGTGGTCGCGCACATGCTCGAAGGCCTGGTCGCGTTCCGCGAAGACACCACCGTGGGGCCGCTGCTGGCGCAGAGCGTGACACCCTCGGCCGACGGCACCACCTACACCTTCGTGCTGCGCCCCGGGCTGAAATTCCACAACGGCGCGCCGGTCACGGCCGACGACGTGGTGTATTCGTGGAACCGCTACATGACGCCGGGCAACAACTGGCGCTGCCTGTCGGAGTTCGACGGGCGCGGCCAGGCCAAGGTGCTGAAGGTCGAAGCGAAGGACGCGTCTACCGTGGTCTACACGCTGGACCGCCCTTCCGCGCTGTTCCTCCAGACGCTCGCGCGTCCCGACTGCGGCGGCACCGGCATCTACCACCGCAGCTCCGTCGGCCCCGACGGCAAGTGGCGCGAGCCGGTCGGCACCGGGCCGTTCAGGTTCTCGGAGTGGAAGCGCGGCCAGTACATGGAACTGGTGCGCAACCCGTCCTACGCGGCGCTGCCCGGCAAGCGCGACGGCGCCACCGGCAACAAGACCGCCGAGGTGGGCAAGGTACGCTTCATCGTCATCCCCGACGTGGCGGCGGCCAAGGCCGCGCTTCTGTCGGGCGGCGTCGACATGATCTTCGACGTGGAAGACAACGACCTGCCCGAATACCGCAAGCGCCGCGACCTGGTGCTGGAGAGCGTGCCCACCATGGGCCTCAACGGCCTGCTGTTCCAGACCCGCGACCCGCTGCTCAAGGACGTGCGCATCCGCCGCGCGCTGGCGCTGTCGATGGATGTGCCCGAGATGGTCGGTGCCATCACCGAAGGCGGCTCGCAGCCCAGCCGCTCCGCCATCCCGCGCCCCAGCCCTTACTACGGCCGCGCGCAGGCCGGCATGCCGGGGCGCGACATCGAAGCCGCGCGCAAGCTGCTGGCCGAAGCGGGCTACCGTGGCCAGCCCATCAAGATCCTGACCACCAAGCGCTACAACTCGCTGTTCGACATGGCGGTGCTGACCCAGGCCATGGCCAGCGAGGCCGGCCTGCGCGTGGACGTGGAAGTGCTGGACTGGGCCACCCTGCTCGACCGCTATAACCGCGGCGACTACCAGGCCATGGCCTTCAGCTATTCCGCGCGGCTGGACGCGTCGCTGTCCTACGACATGATCATCGGCCCGAAGGACAAGCAGCCGCGCAAGGTGTGGGACACCGCCGACGCCATCCGCCTGCTCAACAACAGCATGAGCCTGTCGGACCGCACGCAGCGCCAGGCCATGTTCGACGGCCTCGACGCCCGCCTGCGCGAAGACGTGCCGGCAGTGTTCTTCTACTCGGAAATGCGCACCAGCGCCGCGCGCGATTACGTGAAGGGCTACAAGGGCTGGCCTCTGGGCCAGCCGCGTGCCTGGGGCGTGTCGATGGCGGGCCGCTGAGCGCCTGGCGGCGCGCTTGATGGCCCGCCTCACTGCACACTGTCAATAACCGGAGCCACCCCTTGTCTTCGTCCTTCCTGCTCTACCTGCTCAGGCGCGTGCTGTGGACGCTGCCCACGCTGCTGCTGGTGGCGGCGCTGGTATTCGTCCTGATGCGGCTGATCCCGGGCGACCCGGCCCAGCTCATCCTGGGCGATGCCGGCACGCCCGAGCAACTTGCCGACCTGCGCACCCAGTTCGGCCTCGACAAACCCATCCTGCTGCAGTTCGGCCTGTGGCTCTCGCATATGGCCAGCGGCGACCTGGGCCACTCGCTGAGCAGCGGCGAGGCCGTGCTGCCGCTGTTGCTCGAACGCTTCCAGGTCAGCGCCGCCATCGTGCTGGTGGCGGTGGGCGCGGCCACCGCGCTGGCCGTGCCGGCCGGGCTGATCGCCGCGTGGAAGCAGAACTCGCTGACCGATACGGTGATCGTGGCCGGCGCCACCTTCTTCCTGTCGATCCCCAGCTTCTGGCTGGGCCTGCTGTTGCTGCTGTTCGTCGGCCTCAAGCTGGGCTGGGTGCCGGTGGTGGGCTACGTCACCTTCAGCCAGGACTGGCGAGCCGCCGCAAGCTTCCTGGTGCTGCCCGTGGTGACCCTGACCCTGATCGAGATGGGCGTGCTCACCCGCATGGCGCGCTCCAGCGCGATCGAGACGCTGCGCCTGGAGTACGTGACCCACGCCCGCGCCAAGGGCCTGTCGGAGCTGCGCGTGCTGCTGCGCCACGTGCTGCCCAACGCCTTCGCCCCCACCTGGACCTTGATCGGGCTGGTGCTGGGCAACCTGCTGGGCGGCATCGCGGTGCTCGAAACCGTGTTCACGCTGCCCGGCCTGGGGCGGTTGCTGGTGGACGCGATCTTCGCGCGCGACTACCCCGTGGTGCAGGGCTGCCTGCTGTTTACCGCGGCTATCTACGTGCTGGTCAACCTGGTGGTGGACCTCTTCTATCCTCTGTTCGATCCGCGGGTCGCGACATCATGAAACTACGCACCAATGCACTGGTGGGCGGCCTGCTGGTGGCCTCGGTGACGGCGATGGCGCTGCTCTCCGTGGTCTGGACGCCCTACAACCCCCTGCGCCTGAACCTGCGCATGCGGCTCAAGCCGCCTTCCGGCCTGCACTGGCTGGGCACCGACGAGTTCGGGCGCGACATCCTCTCGCGCCTGCTGGCTGGCGCCGGCGCCAGCCTGATGGTGGCCGCGCTGACCGTGCTGGTGGCGCTGCTGCTGGGCACGCTGCTGGGGCTGGTGGCCGGCTATTTCCGCGGCAAGACCGACCGCCTGATGATGGTGATGAACGATGCGCTGCTCGCCTTCCCGGGCATCCTGCTGGCGCTCGGCATCATGGTCATCACCGGCGCCAACAAATACGGCATCGTGCTGGCGCTGGGGCTGGCCTACACGCCCACGGCGGTGCGGCTGGTGCGCGGCACCGTGCTGTCGCTGCGCGAGAAGGAATACGTGGAGGCCTCGCGCGTGATCGGCAACAGCGAGCTGACCACCATGCTGCGCCACATCCTGCCCAACTGCGCCGCGCCGCTGATGGTGCTGGGCACGTCGATGTTCGGCTGGGTCGTGCTGGCCGAAAGCGCGCTCAGCTTCCTCGGCCTGGGCGTGCCGCCGCCGGCGCCCACCTGGGGCAACATGCTGTCCTCCGGGCGCCCCTATATCGAATCCGCCGCATGGCTGGGCATTGCCCCGGGCGTGTGCATCGCGCTGACSCTGCTCGGCATCAACCTGCTSGGCGACGCMSTGCGCGACWRGCTCGACCCCCGCATGGAGCAAGGATGAACTCCAGGATGAATCCCCCCACGCCTGACGAACGTCCGGCGCCCGGCCCCACGGCCGCCGCCGGCGACCAGGGCGCCCCGCTGCTGAGCGTGCGCGGCCTGACGCTGCGCAGCGCCGCCGGCGCGCGCATCCTCAACGGCATCTCCTTCGATATCGCCCAGGGCGAGGTGCTTGCGCTGGTGGGCGAATCCGGCAGCGGCAAGACCATGGCCGGGCGCGCCGTGATGCGGCTGCTGCCTTCGCAGGTGCGCCACACCGGCGGCACCATCACGCTTGCCGGCAACGATATCGCCGCCGTGCCGGACCGGACCATGCGCTCGCTGCGCGGGCAGGTGGCGGGCATGGTGTTCCAGGAGCCGATGGTCTCGCTCAACCCCGCCATGACGGTCGGCGCGCAATTGTGCGAAGGCCTGATGCTGCATGAGAAGATCCCGGCGCAGGCCGCGCGCGAGCGCGCCGTGGACATGCTGGCGCGCGTGCAGATCGCCGACCCGGAAGGCTGCATGGCGGCCTATCCGCATGTGTTCTCGGGCGGCATGCGCCAGCGCATCATGCTGGCCTCGGTGATGCTGCTCAAGCCGCGCCTGCTGATCGCCGACGAGCCCACCACCGCGCTGGACGCGCTCAGCCAGCGCGAAGTCATGCAGATCATGGCGGACCTCACCCGCACCAGCGGCACCGCCGTGCTTCTGGTCACGCACGACCTGCAACTGGTGGCGCACTACGCGGATTCGGTGCTGGTGCTCAAGCGCGGCGACCAGGTCGAGTCCGGCGCCGCCTGCGACGTGCTGCGCAATCCGCGCGAGGCCTATACGCGCAGCCTGATCGCCGCGCTGCCGCAGCGCGACGACAACCGCCCCGCCGTGGCCGACGCCCCGCCCGTGATCGAGGCGCGCAACGTCTCGATCGGCTATCCCGGCACCCAGCGCCTGTTCTCGCGCACCGCCGCCAAGCTGGCGGTGGACCAGGTCTCGCTGGCGATCCGGCCGGGCGAGGTGGTGGCGGTGGTGGGCGGCTCGGGCTCGGGCAAGACCACGCTGGGGCGCGCCATGATCGGCCTGCTGCCGCTCGAGGGCGGCGAGATCCGGTTCCGCGGGCAGCCGGTCGGCGCGGGCGACAGGCACGCCCGGCGCGAATTCCGCCTGGCCTGCCAGATGGTGTTCCAGGATCCGTACTCCTCGCTCGATCCGCGCCAGCGCATCGGCGAGATCGTGGCCGAGCCGCTCAACCACGGCGAGCCGCTGACCCGCGCGCAGCGCCGCGAGCGGGTCGACGCCATGCTGGCCGAAGTGGGCCTGGATGGATTGGGCGAGCGCTTTCCGCATGCGCTCTCGGGCGGCCAGCGCCAGCGCGTGGCGATTGCCCGCGCGTTGATCCGGCGGCCCGCGCTTGTGGTGGCGGACGAACCGGTCTCGGCGCTGGACATGACGATCCAGAAGCAAGTGCTGACGCTGTTCCGGCAACTGCAGGCGCAGCACGGCTTTGCCTGCTTCTTCGTCTCGCACAACCTGGCCGCGGTGTCCGAGGTGGCGGACCGCATCGTCGTCATGCACCAGGGGCGTATCGTCGAGCAGGGCAGCGTGGCCGATATCTTCGACCGGCCGCAGCACGCCTATACGCGGGCGCTGCTGGAGGCGGCTTATGTGGCGCCGGGGCAGCAGGCGCCGCTGTCGATGCAGGCCGGTGCGGCGGGCGCTGGCGCCGCTGGCCTGGCTGAGCGCCCGGCGAGCGTCAGCGCTTCGTAGCGGCGCCGGTCCTCTCCGCGCGCCTTCGCTCCCGCATACGGGAGCGGGGCCGGGGAGCGGAAAACCGCCGGACTAACGCCAGACCACCGCCACCGTCTGCGCCCCATGACACGCCGCATAGTTCTCGCAGCCGGCGCAAGCCGGTTCGGGACAGGGATGCAGGTCAAGCCGCAGGCATAGCGCATGGTAGAAGAACTTCTTCCACTTCATGTCCATGGTGTTGGCAGCGTATAGAGAGGGAAAGTACTCCTGCAGCAGGCGCGACACGTCGTGCCTGCCGGACAGCCCCATGTCATGCCACAGATGCGAGCCGCCGAAGCAGCCGCTGGCCAGCGCGTGCGCAGCCCAGCGCATCTCGGGGCGGGCGGCCTCGCCGCAGGAAATGAGCATCTCCACCAGGTCGGGAAACTCGCAGGGCAGCGCCGCGGCATCCACGGGCGCGGACTCGGGTGCCCATCCCGCCTCCCGGGCGCCGGGAAAGCAGTGCCCGAGCATCTCCCAGAATTCGGCTTCCGCCAGGCCAAGCCATTGCGCGAAGCGGGGCAGCTTGCCGGCGTTGGCGCTTTCCAGCACCCCGGCCAGCGCGCGCGCCGCCGGCTCACCCGGGGAGAGTGAAAACGCATCGAGGATCAGTAAGGACTGGTTCACGGCACGGCCTTGTGAAGACGGACCCCGCACGCCAGGCAATCTGCGCGATCAGAGCGATCAGCAACCTGCGGCCACAGGCTGCCGGATGCGGTAGATGCAGTCGATGCGGAAGATGCGGTAGTCCAGTGACCGAAATATAGCGGCGTATATAACGACAGTCAAACCTGCCGCCACGGGTCTGGCGCTGCGCACTCCGCACGCGTTTCGCGGCTCAGTCCTGCCTTATCACCGCCGATCCACACCCATCACCGCCCATCCGCACGTATTACCGGAGCCAGCCGGAATCCAGGATCAGAGCGTCAGCTGGTCCAGGCCCTCGAACGGCACCGGCGCCGAGATGGCATAGCCCTGCAACAGGTCCGCGCCAAGCGACCTGGCCAGCGCCATATCCTCGTCGTTCTCCACCCCTTCGGCCACGGTCTGCAGTTCCAGCGCGCGTGCCAGCTCCATCGACAGCGACAGCAGCCGCCGCGCGCGTTCGGCATGGCGCGCCCGGTGCAGCATGGTCTTGTCGATCTTGACCTGCTTGAAGGGCAGCAGGCCCAGTGCCTGCAGCGAAGCGTAGCCGGCACCGAAATCGTCCTGCGAGATCACCATGCCGCGCGCCGACAATGCGCTGAGGTTTTCCAGCAGGCGCATCTCGCCCTCGCGGGACAACCGCGTCTGCTCCGTGAGCTCGAGCACCACGCGCGCGATATCCAGGCCGTGCGACATGCTCATGCGTAACATGGCCGGGATAAAGCCGGCGGCGGCCGCCGTGCACGGGTTGACGTTGAGCGAGAAGCGGCCGCAGTAGCATGGGAAGCGCGCCTGCACGCGCGCGCAGGCACGCAGGAAATGATCCAGCAGCAGGTTCTCCACGCCATGTCCGGCGAGGTTTTCCACGAACTTGTCCGGCGCGTGCACGCGGCCCTTGTCCGACCAGCGCGCCAGCACCTCGAGCCCGACGATGCCACCGTGCAGCGCACTGATCTGCGGCTGGAACACCGGATAGATATGCCCCAGCTCGATCGCGCCGACCAGATCGGCCCTGGAGAGCGCGAGCAGCTCGTCGCTCTGCAGGCTGCGCCCTTGCGCGTCCGTGTCCGCGTCCGGCTGCGCAAGCGTGGGCTGGGCCATCCTTTGCCGCAGCCGCGCCATGCGCTGGACCATGGCATCGTAGCGGCTGCCCTCCGTTGCCGCTGCGGGTGCGGATTGCGGCGGTGCTGCCGGCCAGGCGCCCGCCTCGCTACTGATTAACGCGATATGCAATTCAAGCTCCCGGAAGCCAATCCTTACTGCCATTCCCTGACCACGCCAATCTCGCCTTGGTTTTTGGTTTTTATTGTTCTTGTGGTTTTTTCTTGTTTTTATCGTTTTTATCGTTTTTCTTGTTCTTCGCGTTCACCTTCCGAACTGCAATACCACCGACCCCATTCTTTCAGTCCGCGGCCGGCTACGGGCGATTTCAGTTCCCCTCGTTAGCAGGACCACCCTCTAACGCAGGGTACTGCTGCAATGCAGCGAGGACCACAATGTATCTCAGCAAGACTGACCCCTTGCTAAACACTCAAGGGGTGCAGGGGCGCCCTGCACCTGCACCCCTCTTTTTCGCCGGCGGCAACGCCCGCGCGATACCACGCCGGCCTCACGGCGCGCTCCCCCCTCGGCATCAGAATCCCACACGCAAGCCAATCGAGCCGTAGCCGTAGTAACGGTCGAGCTTTCCTGCCGTTGCGGCGTTATAGAGGAACGGGATGGTGCCCACAAAGTTGTGCAGCGACGCCTGCCCGCGCAGGAACACTTCCACGTTCTTCACCACCGCGTACGACAGCTCCAGCCCCAGCGTGTGGTTCGAGCGGATCGGCGAATAGCCATAAGTGCTCGCGCGGTTGTCGACGTTGCTGCGCAGCAAATACTGGAACTGGTAGCCCAGCCGCGCGCTGAAGTTCTGGTACTTCCAGCGCCATGCGCCACCCAGGTTCAGGTAGCCCGCCACGTAGTTGAAATCGTCATTGAAATTCAGACCGTACTGCCCGGCGTCCGTGGAGAAGGAGGCCGACTGCAGGTTGGTATTGCCCACGCGGCATGGCGCGGCCAGCGCGCCGTTGGCAATATTGTCCGAGCCGATGGAGACATTGAACGTGCAGCCGCCCTGCTGCAGGCGCGTATTGATGCCGCCGATGGTGACGCGGCTGGCGCCCAGGCCAAAGAAGCCGGTCAGCTGGTTGCGCTCGGTGAGTTCGCCGGAAAAGATCACGTCTGCCTGGGCCTGGATATYGTTGGCGTCCTGGACCGTGATGCTGCTGAAGGTGGCGTTCCTGACCTTGAGCGCGGAAGAGCGGTCCAGGCTGCCGGCGCGGTCGCCCCACAGCGAGAAGCGCATCATGATGCGGTCACGCGCGCCGGGTTCGGCCAGCGGATCGTAATGCAAGGCCAGCATCCAGCTATCGATCTGGTTGTTGTCCGGACCGTAATCGATACCGCGCCGCCAGTAGGTCGCCGAGGCCGACCACTTCGGCGAGAACTTGTAGCCCAGCATGAGCCGCCCGCCGCGATAATCGCCGGCGTTGTCCGGCACGCTGCCCTGGCTCTCGCGCAGGTTGAAGACATCGACCGTGTGGTTGACCATGTCATAGCTGGCCTCCACACGCACGGTATTGAATTCGCCGGTGGCAGGCTCTGCCAGCATGAACACATCGTCTGGCGCCGCGCTGGCCGCGCCCGCGCATGACAAGCCCAGCAACAGGGCGCCGGCCTTGCCGAGCCGGCGCGTGGGATACAACACCATAGAGAGACTCCGAGGCCCGGGGAGCGTGCCTCATGCACGGCGCGCACCGGGTCGTGGCCCGGCGCGCTGCACGCAAAAAAAAGCCAGTCATCCGCCGCGGCGCCTGCCGGCGCGCGACGGATGACCGGGCATGCCCTCCCCGTGCGGGCGGAGGGCCTGGCTACGCACCGGTCAGGGGTTCAGCGTGACCGAGGTCTTGATGCCGTTGCCGCTGACGACTGCCGAGCCGGTCTGCACCGACTGGACCGAGGTCTTCTGCGGGCTGCCGCCGACCAGCGCACCCACGCTCACCGACTTGCCGCCCTGGCCCGCCACGGCAAACGTCACCGGGAAGGTGGTGGTTGCCTTCGGCGTGAGCGCATCGATCTGCGTCTGGCTCAGCGCCCCGGCGTTCTTGAGCTTGCCGAGGAAGGTGGTGAACGGCAGGTTCAGCGAGCCGCCGCTGGCGCTGTCGAACAGGTTGTCGGCCACGGCATTGGTCAGGCTGACATTGGCCGAGGTGGCACCCGAGATGCTGAACGAGTACGTCGTGTTGGCAGGCACCTGCACATTGGTCAGCGCCGAACCGCTGAAGGTCAGCGACACCTTCTCGATGATCACGTTCACGGTGCTGCCGTTGTAGGTGTAGCTCAGGCCGGCACGCACGTCAGCCGCACCACCGGCGAAGGCATCGCCGCTCTGCGACACCGCCACCTTGATCGAGCTGAGCGCGCCACCGCCGGTGACCGTGACCGCATCGCCGACCGGGAACGTCTGGCCGTTGATGGTCATGGTCGCCAGCTGGATGAAGTTGGTCGGCTTGACGGCATCGGTCACGGTGGTGATGACGGTGGAGACCACCGAGCCACCGAGGGCGGTCGCGGCGCTCTGGATCGCGCCGGCATTGCCCGTGGCCACGGCGTTGCCGAGCGTCTTCAGGTTGGCCGTGATGGATGCATCGACCAGCGCCGCGGGCGTGACCGCCGACATCAGGGTGCTCGTCGTGGTGGACTTGGCGCTATCGATCACCGCGTTGAGCGAGCCGCCCGACTGCAGTGCCGCCACCGTCGCGGCCGGATCGGTGCCCAGCACGATGGTGCCCAGTGCGGCGCTCACGTTGGCGACCTGGTTTGCGACGACGGGGCCGGCCAGCGCGCCCACGTTTGCCGCCACCGTATCGATGTTCGCCTGCAGGTTTGCCGGCAGGCCTGCCTTGGCGTTCTGCACTGCGGACGTCACCACCGACGTCACCAGCGTGGCGCTGCCCAGGTCAGCCGTGCCCGAGGCGGCGTTCACCGCGGTGGCCACCGCCTTGGCAGCTGCCGCAGCGGCATCGGCCGCGCTCAGCGTGCCGCCGCCCTTGGCCAGGCCCGTCAGCGTCTTGGCAACCTGGTCAATCAGTTGCTGCACCACCACGGCTGCCTTGAGCACCGCTGCGTCCTGCATCGGGTCCAGCGTGGCCAGGTCCTTGCCGGACAGGCCAAGCTTGGTAGCCAGCGCGGCGGCCTGGGTAGGCCCGAGCTGCGCCACCAGCGTGGTCAGCGGCGTGACCACCGGCGTCACGCCAGCCTTGTAGGTGACAGCGGGCGCCTGCAGCACGCCGGTGAACGGCTGCTTGGTACCGATGTCGGTACCGCCGGAGACTTTCAGCGCGCTCGTGCTGCAGCCAGCCGGGAAGGTGAAGTCGCCGGTTGCGCTGGTCGTTGCCGTCTGGTTTGCGCAATCGACAAAGGTCACGGTGGCGCCCGACAGGTAGAAGTCGACCGCCTTGCCGCTCACGGTAACCGCTGCCGGCGTGGATGGCGACGAAGAATCCGACCCGCCCCCGCACGCTACCAGCGCAACCGCGGCAGACGCCATGATGCCGAGGGTAAAGATATTCCTGAAATTGGTTTGCACGCTTCTCGCTCCTGAAATCAACACTTCAATACTTCGATGATGGTCTGTGGCCCAGCGCGCCGGACGACAGCAGCACGCCGTTGCCGGCGCCCTTCGCTGCCCTCTCCTGCTGCGCATCACGGATACCCTTGCTGGCTCTCGCAAGCGGATTCAGCAGCAACGGTCCGATGCTGCGTCTTGCCAGCACACTAGATAAACAATCCCAACTACCGTGTCACCCCTACTAGGCGGGGGAAAGCATTGGCTTGCACGCAAGGCGTTATCCGGGAGCCCGCGTGGCGTGATGGCGCGACCCTGCCGCAGCGGCCGCGCCACCTGCATCCATGCACCCGGGCCGGGCCATTGCGCTCGCTTCTGGCGCAACACGCAGGCGCGCGCAGGCAAGCACCAGCACATGCCGGTGCCCATGCACACGCCCGAGCCCCGCTACAGTGCAGATGCGGCAGCTACACCGGCTGCAGTACCTGCAGCGCCGGGAAATCATCCGGGTTGAGCCATCCCGCCACGTAGCGCCCCATGGCCTCGAGCAACACATCCGAGGTCAGTCCCGACGCGCCGGCCAGTGCCGGGCAGATGATCCAGGTGGTACCGTCGCGCTCCAGCACGCGCAGTGTCTTGGCCAGGTCGGCGGGCTGCAGGATGTAGTCGGCAGCGCGCGCATCCTCCAGCGCAAACGCCTGCACGTAGTCCGCGAGATGACGCTCACCAAGGCAGACCACCACCTTCGGCTTCCAGTGCCGGCGGATGCCATCGATGAAGCCGAAGCGCTGGCCGCTGCGGCACAGGTCAAGGTAGCGCTGCTTGGGCACCAGCGCAGGCTGCCCGCGGAACGCCTTCGACCACGGCGTCTGCCCGATCAGATGGGCCGGCAGCGGGAACAGGCTGAGCTTGAACTCCGCGCCACGCGGCGCGTAGAGAAGATGGTCGAAGTAATGCTTCCAGTCGCACTCGCTCGGCGCGCTCCCAAACGTGTGTGCGCGCGCGGCCGCCATGATCCTTGCGATCTTCTGGTGGGATTGCCAGCGTTCCATGCTGGCGCGGTGCTTGTCGCGGTATCCGGCATCCCAGGCGCCCGGCTGCTCGCGCGGCACCAGCGGCGCTACCAGCGACTCGACCCACGGGTGCGGCGTGCTGTCGCAAAACCACACCGCTGCCCCCGGATTTCCCCCTTCCATACCAACGTACGACGCGAAATACGCGTCCAACTGCTCACGCGAAAATACTGTCTTCTGCTCTATTTCCATGCCTCTACCGCTTGGTGGAGTTAAAGATGCCACACGCAGAGGCAATACACACCTGTACGAAAGGCAACGAGACGCCCCGAATGCATCGGCAAATCTCTAATAGAACCTGGAGACAACCCGCTGAATGGGGATGGACAACGCGCTGGAAATCCCGCGCCTCTCATCCCGCTTCGTATCGGAGACCTGCCAGCCCGACGCCACACCGGCCCCGACGGATTTGACCTTCCTGCAACCAATCTGGATCAGTCTTTCCCTTTGGAAGATGCTGTCCGGCGTCTTTGTCATGATGACCCGCGTGCCGCCGAACCCCGCCTTAAGGAAACCTGATCGCGTTTGCGCGAAACACTAACTAGGCGGACCGAGATTTTGCGCGAGAATCGAGCGATGCGCGCCCCCCTTTCGAGGGATTCGTTGCACTCTTGTTTCCCTTCTTGAGCGGGGTAACGCCCGATGCCGGCACAGGGCAAATTCGCGCGCGAAAAGCAATCCCATAAAAGCGGTAGGGTACGGCCACGGCGCGCACGGCCATTCTTCTATACAGTAGGGCAGGCGCACCGCTCCTCTTCTCTCAGGACGGCGCGGCAACCGTGTCCCCCCTGCCCCTCGCCCTTTCCTCCGCTAACGCATCGCCGCAGGCCAGCCGCCTGCAGCACAGCCGTTTCGAAGTCGGCGGGCCGGCGCACGCCAGCGCGAACCCCAATGTAAGCGGCCAGATACTCACTTGGCGGCAGCGCGTGGGTCATGTCATGGACCTGCATGTGAGCCGCGACAGCCTGATCGCCCCCTTTCACGGCGCCATCGACCGCTATCTGGTCGGCGACATGCTCTTCACCGACAGCCGTTGCGACGGCGTGACGCTGCAGCGCAGCCTCGCACGTATCTCAACCGATACGATGCGACACCATGTGCTACAGGTATTTGTGGAAGGCAGCGCCGGCGAGGTGGAGGGAATGCAACGCAACCCGGTGCCGCGCCACGGCGGGATCCTGCTCACCGATCTCGGCCAGCCTATCCAGATGCAGCGTGGCACCACGCGCGCGCTCTCGATCTTCGTGCCCCGCGCCATGATGGACACCGTCTTTGCTGAAGCCGAAGCCGCGCACGGGCGCATTGTCGAGACCGATACCCCGCTGACCCGCCTGGCGGTGGACCATGCCAGGATGCTCGAACGCGAGCTTCCCCGCATGGCGCCCGAAGCCGCCGCGGATGCCATGCAAATCGGTGTGGAACTGCTGGTCGCGGCGTTTCGCCGTGGCGCGAAGCTCGAAGGCAGCGCCAGGTCCGCGGCCCGCAGCGCCATGCTGGCGCGCGCACGCCGCCTGATCGACGCCGATCCCGGCGAGGCCGGCCTGTCCCCGGCAAACCTGCTGGCAAAGATGGAAATCTCGCGCCCGACCCTGTACCGGCTGTTCGAGGACGAGGGTGGTGTGCAGGCGTATATCCGCAAGAGCCGGCTGCGCGCCGCCGCCCTGGAGCTGGTGCGGTATCCGCGGCTTGCCGTCAACGACATCGCCTACGGCCTGGGCTTCAACAGCGCGTCTGATTTCACCCGCGCCTTTCGCCGCACGCTAGGCATGTCGCCCAGCGACCTGCGTGCCTACGCCACCGACGCCGGCAACACCGGGCTCAGGCAGGCCGCCCTGGCCCTCCAGGGCGAAGAATTCCGCCGGTGGCTGCACCGGCAGCAAGCCTGAGCCACACAGCGCACCCGCAGGGCCGCATCACGCCGCGAGGCGCAGAGCCGCCGGATCCGGCTGGCCAGGCGCGTCTGGCCGCGTCTGGAAGTCGGCCAGCGTCAGCCACTGGCTGATGAACCCGCCCATCGCATTCAGAAGGACATCCGAAGCCAGCCCGGCGGCACCCGCCACGGCCGGGCAGATCACCAGGTGCGTGCCCTGGTCTGCGTAGATCCGCAGGACCCTTGCCTGGTCGGCCGGCTGCAGCGTGTGCTCCGTATAGGGCAGGCCGCGCATGCCGAAGGCGTGGAGATAGTCACTTTCGTGGCGCTCGCCAAGGCATACCACCACCTTGGGCCGCGCGCGCCGGCGCATTGCCGCGATAAAGCGGAAGCGCGTGCCGGTGCGGCAAAGCGCCAGGTACTTGCCCTTGGGGTTCAGTTCCGCCTGTGCGCCGTGCAGCCGCTTCCAGGGCAGCCCGTTCTCGGCCCGCACCGACAAGGGAAACAAGCTCAGCTTGAAATCCCAACCGCGCGGCCGGTAAAGGTACTCCGCCAGGTAACGCTGCCAGTCGCCGCTATCGTCCCGCCCGAACAACACCATCTCCCGGGCCGCGGCCATGATGCGGGCAATGCGCTGGTGCGTCTGCCACTTAGCTATCTGCCGCGCGTGGCGCAGACGGAAATCCGCGTCCCAGGCCGGCACCGTGCGGCGCGGTGACAACGTCACCGGCAATGATTCCGCATCTGTCATCGGCATGTAATCGCAGAACCAGACTGCGCCCGCCAGATTGCCCCCCTCCATGCCCACATAAGACGCAAAGTAACTATCGAGCTGCTCACGCGTGAAGCCATTCCCATCCATTTCCATCTTTCCAACGGTTGGTCGCCTTGCAACGGGTACGAGGCGTGGATCAGTTCAGACCCACAGCATAGGCCGGCGCACGCGCATCGCTTGACCGTCTGTCTCACTTTTCCCCTCGTCGGATGGGAAAATTTTCAGCCTCGCAAGAGCCGCCGGCCGGCAATGACCGCGCCCGCGCAATCCCGCAGAGCCGGTGTAAGCAGCCGAATCACGCGCCACGCCACCTCTCCCCGGCTCCATCAATCCAAGCACCCCCTACCAAAGCAGGGATAAAAGATAAGGCGCAACGGATGACGCAGGTTATTTAAAAAAATCATATGACCCACTGTCAATGCAGACCGTGGCGAACCTTGCCGCGCGATACGGCAGCCCGCAAGCGCCGCGCGCAATAAGCGCCGACGATCCCCACTCTATCCCTTCTCACGCAGGGTACCCGGGATTCTCGCTGCACCGCATTATCCGCACCATCGTAAAGACGAAGTACACCGCGCGGCTTATGCCGGCGGGCAGAAACCAAGCGTTGCAATTCCAATGGGCAGTCCGCAAAGGACGCCGCAGGTGGCAAGGTCAGCCACCATCGCGCAGCCATGCCATGGGACCCGACTGCCGCGGAAGCAGTCCGCACGACTTTGCTTTGTCTTGCCGTGGCCAGCGCCGCGGCACTGTGCATGGCGCCGGCAACACCGGCCGCCCGCATAGCCAATTAACCGGCGGGGAGGAACAGTACGGTGCACAAGGTGCACCTGCTACGCGAACGCTTCGGGAGAAGTCATGGGAGTCTATCGCGACATGTTCGCCAGGCATCACGATCAGCTAGCGCTGATGGTGCGCCTGTTCGACATCGGGGCCATCTTGATCGCCGGCTACCTGGCGGCCGCACTACGCTTCGCGCCTGACCTCGGGCCAGCCGCGCCCGTTCACCAGTTCATCCAGTACTTTGCCTGCGCGGTGGCCTTCATCGTCATGCCGGCGTTCGACCTCTACGCCTCCTGGCGCGGCCGCAGCCTTGCCGCGATGGCCACGCGCGTGATCTCCGCCTGGACGCTGGTCTGGCTGATCAGCCTGCTGATGTGCTACTTCATTCATCAGGCAGACGCACTCTCGCGCCTGTGGATGGCCTACTGGTACGGCCTCTCCCTGGCTGGCCTGTTCATCGTCCACCTGGCCAGCCGCTCCGTGCTGGGCATCGTGCGCAGTGCCGGCGCCAACCACAAGCGCGTGCTGATCGTGGGCTACGGCCGCACCGGCCAGGAGATGTACCGCCGCGCCACCGTCAGCCACCGCACCGGCTACAAGGTCAGCGGCATCTACGCCCCCGAAGGCGAAGCCACGCCCGAAGGCCGCCCGCGCATCACCGACACCGCCGACATTGCCGAATTCTCACGCTCGCACGGCATTGACGAAGTCTGGCTCACCCTGCCCCTGAGCGAATCCCTGCAGATGCAGGAAATCGCCTTCTCCCTGCGCAACGACTTCATCGACATCAAGTGGATGCCCAGCGTGCTGGACTTCGACCTGCTCAACCACAAGCTCGGCAACTTCCTGGGCATGCCCGCGGTGGAAATGAACCGCCCGCCATCGCTAGGCGTGCGCGGCACCGTCAAGGCCATCTTCGACCGCGCCTTTGCCGCGCTGGTCCTCATCGCCCTTTCGCCGCTGTTCCTGCTGATCGGCATCCTGATCAAGCGCAGCTCGCCCGGCCCGGTCTTTTTCAAGCAAGAACGCCTGGGCCTGGACGGCCGCGAGATCCACGTCTACAAGTTCCGCAGCATGCAGGTACACGCCGAGCACGGCGTGGTCACCCAGGCCACCAAGGGCGACAACCGCATCACACCCATCGGCGCCTTCCTGCGCCGCACCAGCCTGGACGAGCTGCCCCAGTTCATCAACGTGCTGCGCGGCGAAATGAGCGTGGTAGGCCCCCGCCCGCACGCCATGGCGCACAACAACCTCTACAAAGAGCAGCTGGACTTCTACATGCTGCGTCACCGGGTCAAGCCCGGCATTACCGGCTGGGCCCAGATCAACGGCTACCGCGGCGAGACCGACACGCTGGACAAGATGGCCAAGCGCGTGGAGCACGACATCTTCTATATCCGAAACTGGTCATTCTGGATGGACCTGCGGATAATCTTCTTCACTGCTTTCAAAGGCTGGACGGGAAAAAATGCGTATTAGTCGATTCCGGTTCGCAGCCCTTCCTGGCACGTTGTGAGCAGTAGGATGTTCCGCATCAAGGACTCAGCCGTCGCACTGGGCTCGACGGTCACCGCGCAGCTACTCTTCTTCGCATGCGTTGCGGTGATCGCGCGCTCCTACGGCCCAGAGGCGCTTGGCGTCTTCAACGGCGACGTGGCGCTCGGAATGTTTCTCGGCACCATATTGGCATTCCGATACGAGTTGGCCTGCGTCAGCGACTCCCGTGCAATCTCGCTCACCTCGCTTCGACATGCTCTGACACTCGCCAGCGCGAGCACAATCGCATTAGGGATATTACTGTACTTTCTTTTCAGCAAGTACACGGTGGTCGTATTCGCAATGTCTTTCTTTGCGCAACAAGCCGTCGCCCACTATCTAAATTCCCTACGTCATTACGTAGCCATCGCTTTTCTCCGCGTCCTTGTTAACGCGCTCCTTCTAGCTTCGCTGATCACCGCGCCGAAAATATTTGGCTCTGTCGAGATCAACCCTTTTTATGAATTTGCGTTTGTCACGTTGACTCTTTCGACGGCCTCAGTATTTCTCATCCTATTTTTCAATAGGAAGTGTCGAAACACGATTTCTTTCTACCGTTTCATCCACGAAAATCTTCGTTTCGCCAGCTACACACTCCCCGCCACCCTGTTGGCTTCAGTCTCTCTCTATGCACTCTCGATCCTGGTGCCACGCTGGTTTGACGCCATAGCTGCTGGTTATTTCGCCGCCGCCTATCGCTTCGGCGCCTTCCCAGTATCACTCATCGCACAAAGCATTGGCGGCGTACTCCGCCGCGACGCGGTTTCTGCCGTGGCAAAGGGGGCGCCGCTGCTCACTGTCCTACGCCCATATGCGGCTATGCTCTCGATTCTGGCAGCCGCCTACGTCATTGCCGGAATTACACTCTATACGACGTTAGTCTCCCTCTTTCTCGGCGAGAAATGGCAGCACTCGGCAATCTACTTTCACGCCTTGATGCCGTTCTTCGCCCTTCAATTGATATACATACCGCTGTCGCAGGTCTTCCTGGCAACAAAATCTCAGCGCATCGACCTACTAATCCAGCTGGTTAGTGCAATAAGCCTCGCCAGCGCATTGATAATTTCAAAGATAAGTAAGTTCACGTTGCTGGGTACGTCGCTTGCATTCTCCATCGGTGGCTCGCTGGTTCTTCTTTTTGGACTTTTCGTTATCTTTAGAGTCTCAGCTGACTCACATCAAAAGAATCATTCAGAAATCACCGATGAATTGCAAGCAACGCTACGATAGTGAATTCTATTAATAATCTGACAAAACACACTGTGATTGCAAGTTACATTACATCCATAAGAATCCTGAACAATTAACCTCGAATTATCTAGCGATAGCCGAAGCTTACAGTCGAGTTAAAAGCAAGTCTATGAAGATCACGCACCTCATCGAGTCCACTGCGACAGGTACTTTGTCGATGGTTTGCCTWGCCGCCAACTACTTCGCCGCGAACGGACACCAAGTAAGCGTCGTCTACTCCCCCCGACCGGAAACGCCAACTGATCTCGAATCACTGTTTCACCGCGATGTCGTCCTGCATGCCCTTCCGATGGGCCCACGGGATCTTCCTGGCGGCATCCTCGAAGCTCGCAGGAAACTGAAGGAACTCAATCCAGATGTGCTGCACATGCATTCGTCCTTCGCAGGGTTCGTGGGTCGCCTAGCGACAATTGGGTGGAAATCAGATCTAAAATCATTTTACAGCCCGCACTGTATCTCCTTTATGAGAACCGATATTTCGGATCTCAAGAAGCGAATCTTTACGCTGCTAGAAGCCATTGCTGCTAAACGCCATGGAACCTATATCGCCTGCTCGCGCAGCGAAGCGCTAGCCATTGAAGATTCGTTGGGACTTCCCGCGCTCATACTTGAAAATGCTGTTGACGTCGGCTTCTTTACCAGGCCAAACACCGACACCCCGCTTCGAGCGCACCGACCAGACAAGCGCCTCACAGTTGTCACCGTAGGTGGGATTCGCCGTCAGAAGGGTTTCGACCTCTTCTCAGACATTTCGAGACTTCTTTCTCACCGAGGCTTCGAATTTGTTTGGATCGGAGACGGCGACCTCACCAGCAAAGCAGCCCTCACAGATGCAGGTGTTCGCGTAACTGGATGGCGTACTCGCCAAGAAGTACGCGACATGCTTCATTCCGCAGACGTGTACCTCTCAACCGCGGCTTGGGAAGGCATGCCTGTCTCAGTCATCGAGGCAATGGCATCCGGGTTGCCCGTTCTTGCAAATCGATGCCCGGGGAACGTGGACGTCGTTGACGATGAAGTCAATGGGGTTCTGTTCTCTGGCGCAAGTGAGGCCGTTGGCCAACTCGAACGTCTATATCTGAATACTGACCTGCGTACCCAGATCGCGCACCAAGGGGAGCAGGCCGCTCGCGGGCGCTTTGCCCAAAGCAGGTTCCTTCACCAACTCGAACAAATTTACATCCAGCCTTCCCGGGTTGGTGCTCACTAGGAGAAACTCATTATGGAGGAAATCGGGGACGGCAACTGCGCGGTTATCTTCGGCGGAAATGGTTTTATTGGTGCATTTCTGGCATACAGCCTCGCATCCAGCAAAAAATATCGCAAGGTATACCTTTTTGACCGAGAAAGTATCGAGGAAAAGCAAAATCAGTTTCGACTTGAAATGGTGCGATCCAGCGGTGCCATTGAGCTACTTGGGGACGTGCGGCATCCAATCACATGGGCACCGGATGAGAGAGTCGACTTCGTCGCGAATCTAGCTGCAGTGCATCGCGAACCCGGCCACCTCCCGCATGAGTACTACGAGACCAATATCCTCGGTGCGGAGAACGTGTGCGATTGGGCTAGACGAGTCAATGCGACGAATATTATTTTCACAAGTTCGATTGCACCTTACGGCGTAAGCGATGAACGACGTGACGAGAATTCATTGCCGGTCCCGGCTTCTGCCTACGGCGGATCTAAGCTAGTCGCCGAAAAAATTCATCTTTCGTGGCTCAACGAAGATCGCTCACAAAGAGTACTAACAATCGTTCGCCCCGGTGTAGTTTTCGGGCCTGGCGAAAGCGGGAACGTATCTCGGCTCATCCATGCCGTCATGCGGCGTTATTTCTTTTATATGGGGAATAAGGAAACGCGGAAGGCCGGCGTCTATGTAAAAGAATTGGTTGACGCAATGCAGTGGGTACATCAGCAACAGATCGACAGCAAAGACGCATATGCGCTATTTAATATGTCGATGGAACCCGCGCCTGCAATTCGTGACTATGTGAATGCTGTGTGCCTGACTGCCGGAATTAAACGTCATGTACCGGAGGTGCCATTTTCTCTTCTACTTTTGGCATCTCACAGCATCAGCTTGCTCGCCGGCTTGATCGGCCTGAAACAGCCATTTAGTCCTGTTCGGGTACGCAAACTCGTCCGCCCTAACTATATAACGCCTGGATACTTGCTTGCCTCGGGCTACTCATTCAAGTATGACCTGGCCGGTGCGTTTCAAGATTGGCAAACGCTATGCCCGGACGACTGGAAATAGGAACTTAACATGCAGATTGATATTTCGCCCGATATTCGCCTATCAAACCAACTTCCCCTTGTCCTTATTGGTGGCTTGAACGTTCTGGAGGATCTCGACAGCACGCTTTTTGCGTGCGAGCGATTCATGAAGGTCACGACTGCCATCGGAATCCCATTTGTCTTCAAGGCGTCATTCGACAAGGCCAACCGCTCCTCCATACACTCTTATCGCGGACCGGGATTGTTGGAGGGCATGCGCATATTTGACAGGGTAAAAGATGAATTCGCCGTTCCCATAATTACGGATATCCATGAACCTGCGCAAGCCGAGGTCGTCGCAAAGCACGTCGATATCCTACAGATTCCGGCATTCCTGGCACGACAAACCGATCTTATAGTGGCGGCCTCACATACCGGAAAACCGCTAAATATCAAAAAGCCACAATTCATGAGCCCTACGCAAGTCAGGAATATCGTGATGAAGTGCAAAGAGAGCGGGAATCCGAATGTTCTCCTCTGCGAACGAGGCGCGTCCTTCGGCTACGACAATCTTGTCGTCGACATGCTCGGCTTCCGCGAAATGATCAACGCCACCGGTGGTCACCCGCTGATTTTCGATGTCACTCACAGTCTACAGCGACGAGATGCAGGAGCGGAGGCGTCCGGTGGCCGTCGCGGTCAGGTCCTCGAACTGGCGAAAGCCGCTGTCTCGCTTGGTATCGCTGGCCTCTTCCTCGAGGCTCACCCAGACCCCGACAACGCGCTTTGCGATGGCCCGAGTGCACTTCCGCTTGATCTGCTCGAGCCAGTTTTGAAGCAAATCAAGGCGCTTGACGACCTTATAAAGTCTTTTGACACGATAACCGTAAATTGATTTATCGAATAGCAATTTTCGCACGCAACAAATGAATAATAGTCACATCAGCAGCAACGAATTAATTAAGTGGGGAAAGGCGACTCTCCAATCCGAGGCAGACGCAATCTCCGCCCTCCTCCAAGGGATCGACGAATCATTTGCACAAGCTGTGCAACACATCCTTCGCTCGCGCGGGCGGGTCGTTGTCTGTGGCATGGGAAAATCTGGCATAGTCGGAAAGAAAATTGCGGCCACTTTAGCCAGTACTGGAACTCCGAGTTTCTTCATGCACCCCGGCGAGGCTTACCACGGCGATCTCGGCATGGTGACAGCAGAAGATACGTTTCTCGCAATCTCGAACTCCGGCGAAACCGACGAGGTCGTAAAGATAATTCCGTACCTTCGCGATAACGGAAATCATCTGATCTCGATCACTGGGAATCCTGCGTCTACGCTAGCAATGGCAGCACATTGCCATCTGAGTATCGGCGCCGTCGTTGAAGCCTGTCCGTTCCAGTTGGCACCCACATCATCCACCACCGCAACCCTCGCTCTCGGGGATGCACTGGCTGTTGCCGCGATGCGCGCGAAGGATTTTTCCCCCGAGGCCTTCGCTAGGTTTCACCCTGGTGGATCGCTGGGGAGAAGGCTGCTACGGAAGGTGGAGGATGAAATGGTGAGAGACCTACCATTTGTAGAACTCGACACCGGGATTCTGCAAGTGTTGAGCACAATGACAGATGCGAGGTTAGGAATCGCCTTAGTCAGATCCGGCGACGCAGTTGGCGTCATAACCGACGGCGACATTCGTCGGGCGATTGAGCGCCATCGCAGTGCGGTTTTCGAACGAACAGCACGTGACATGATGTCGACCGATCCATTCGCCGTGCCGGTCGGAACGCGCGTGGAGGACGCGTTGGCTCTTATGGACCGTAAAGGTGTCTCGTCGTTGCTCGTAACTCAGAATGACCGCATCGTCGGTGTTTTTAAAAAGTAGCATCCGCACTGCAGAGAAGAATGAACTCTCTTCGCACTCTCGGCATAACATTTATTCTCGGCGCACACATTTTCCTATTGAGTTGCACTGCTCAAGTAGTCAACGGAGGACCACCTGGCACAGTCGTCTCACATCGATTCGCGTCCGACTCGCTATATTTGGGATCACCTTCAATCGCGAAACTGCGTGACGGTACGATAGTGATCTCTCACGACGAGTTCGGACCAGCTGCTAGTGGCGAAAGAACTTTCGTTTACAAGTCGGTCGACCAAGGGGAACACTGGTCTCAAGCGGCCGTCATCGATGGCCAGTACTGGTCATCTATCTTCACTTTCCGGAATAACCTCTATCTACTCGGCACCACAAGTGATCGTGGAGCGCCAATTATCCGCAAGTCCGAAAATGGAGGTATTACCTGGACATCTCCAGACTCGGCCCGCAACGGCTTGTTTCCACTTAGCGGGCGTTATCTTTCCGCCCCTGTCCCAGTTCTCGTTCACGAGGGCAGGCTCTGGCGCTCAATGGAGCGAGTGCAGAAAGCAGGCCTCGAAAGTATCGTATTGTCCATTCCGGAAGATACGCTTGACCTGTTGAACACATCAAATTGGACAATCAGCGCGGGGGCGACTCCCAGTCGACGTTGGCTTGACGGCAGATTTCTCGGATGGATGGAAGGGAATCTCGTCGCAAGCGCAAGTGGCCACGTGACAAATATTCTTCGAGTCAACTACAACGACCGTGAGGAGAAAGCAGCCCTAGTCACTGTCGATTCATCTGGTTCCCGCGCTGAATTCAACCCAGAAACTGGATTCATCAACCTCCCAGGCGGCGGAAAGAAATTCACTATACGCTTCGATGCGAGCAGTGGCTACTACCTCGCTCTATCGAACGCGGTGAAAAATGACTACGCGGGGGGCAACTACGAGCGAGCAAGAAATCGATTATCTCTCATCTACTCTCTCGATTTGCATGATTGGAAGGTCGCCGACGATATAATATTCAATCCAGATTGGAATAGACATGGCTATCAATATGCCGACTGGATCTTCGACGGTGACGATATTTTAACTGCGGTTCGAGTCGCGGCGGACGACTCTCGAGGTGGCGCAAAAAATCAGCACGATTCAAATTACATCACATTCTTGAAAATTAAAAATTTCCGAAAATTACTGCCAAAATGATTCATACCGACTGGCCGCGGGTCCGTCCAAGCGATTGCGCGGCCAGTTCGGAAGCATAGCACCCCACCTTCAATCGGCAGAAATCTGCAACGCCCGTGCTGCGGCCGTTCGGGAGATCGGCATACGCGAAAAGTAGTCGATACCGTCAACCAGGTACCGGTGCACAAATTTCCGCACCTGCACCTCATCGAAATCTCTGTAATAGCTTCGACCAAGACATATTACGGACTTTCCGTACAGATGTGCCTCGAGGCCAATTGTCGAGTTAATCGTCATAACGCAACGCGCGTACTTAATCAAAATCGTCGTGTTGCCCCCAACAATACGAAATCCAAGTTGGTGAGCCATCACCTTAATAGTCTCTATTTCGTTTAAATTGAATTCGGCCGGGTGCGGCTTGACAAGCAGGATGCACCCCAACTCCCGTGCTTTCTCGACAGCAATCCGTATCGCTTCCACATTACCCACTTCGGAATGGAGCTTTAGCTGAGTATCCCCACTCACTTGCAACGGAAGAAAAATGTACTCCGTTTCTTTTAACCTTTCCACATCCATATTCTCGTTGGCTGCCGTGACGGATGCGGCGCTACGAAGCCTTAACCCTTTTACCTTCCTTTGAAGAACGCCATTTGTCCCCAATTTAGCCAGATAATTCAAGCCAGAAGCTATTTTTGCCGCGACCCTCACATTAGATTGAGGTGGGGGGAGGCGCTTATATTCCTCGTATTTTTTGAACCATCGACGATGATCCTCAAGGTCAGCATCGGGCAAAACGTCGAGTAGTGACGGGTCTCGGCTGATGCTTGAAAGCGCATTTACACCCTCTGAGTCTGAAAACAGCTTGTCTGGTAGATTTGATATCTCCAGAAATACTGTATCGATATCCATCTCCTGACAGACCCGCGTCGCCGCTCTGCCAAGCATCTGCTGCCCATTCCACATCGCACACTTCACCACACCGAGTTTCTCGAATAGCTCTCGCGTCTTGCCGTATATGATGCTGTAGTCCTGCATCAGTTGCTGGAACGGCAAATCATCGTTTAAATGCTCGATCGACGTCAGTACGTCGTCCTCCCGCAGGTAGCGAGCCTCGCCACAACTTCTGCGAAAGTAGAATGACCTCTGCTTCGCGGCACGGATCCGAAGATGAGCGATTGGCTCAGAAGTCAGAAAAATGAAGCCGTACCGGTCCGACAGAGGGAGAACCAATCTCTTGAAGAATTGGACGCGCTCCAGAGAGTCAACGATAATTGCGATCATGGCATCGTTCCAGTTGCAACTTCACCGCTCAATATATGTCAAGGCTCGAAAATTCGAGCCGGAGCGAATCGTTGAAATAATATTCCTTCGCTGCCTAGTCACTGTAACTTCCGCATCGCGCGGCGCAGGGTTACTGTGAATCCTCTCGGCGTGCAGAAAAGCAAAATTGACCTAATCAGGCCATAAAATGCGTACGGATTAACTTCGAAATTTTCCAATATAATTTTTATTCTGCTCTTGATCTGAATTCTCCGCCGCATATTGGATATCCCCGCCGGACTAATTAGGCAGTCTACCAAGCTTTCGTTCAGATTTGACGCTTTATGGTTTTGGATAATCTTGAAGAAAAATGCGTAATCTTCCGCTGCTGGCTTATCAACCGGATACAAGCCAGACGTGGCAAGTAAAGAACTCCTAAACATTACTGCCGGATGCGTAAAGGTCGGATTTAGAAACATCATCTTTTTGATCGACGCAAAATCCGATGGGTGCTTGAGGGTGTATAACAGTTTCCCTTCCAAATCGACGAAATCAACCCAACTTCCGACAAGATGGTAATCCATATGTGAGTCCAAGAACTCAACTTGCTTTCTGAGTCGATCGTTCTTGCAACGGTCACCACAGTCCAGCCTGGCAACATACTTGTAAGATGTACCGAGATCAATGAGACCGCGATTCAAGGCATGTTCGATCCCCTGATTCTCATCCAACTCAATCAATCTTATTTTCAGCGCGCCTGAATATTTCTCCAAGATATTGACCGCTTTCCGTTCGACTCTACTGCCGTCATCCACGACGATGACGTCCGGCGCCAGCGAACCGGCCTCGACAGAGTGGATGGTCTCCAACAACGAATCGCCCGCGTTATAGTAAGGTATTAGGACGCAGCACTTACCGGCATTCCCCATCATAACCACCCTCAGGTCACCATTTATTAAGCTAATTACTCGCCTAGATCAGAACTGGATCTGATCACGAACTACACGTGTTCATTTGCCAACCTACGGATTGCAACGCGCTCGCAAGCAAGTTTCTATTTCTTATGCCTTCCTGCAACCCGCATCATTTCCGGTGCATGCTCCCTTTCGGCAACTCTTCGCCATAGGCAAATTTGGTAAAAGGAGGCTAGGGTAAACCAAAGCAGACCAAAAAGAATATGAAACTTAAAAAGAAGCAAAGGAAGAAAGAAGAGCAACTCGACAAAACAACCGCGAAATATTCGCGCAAGGATAGTTGCAAATAATCCGCACCCCAATACTCCCGAAGCAAAATACAAGTAGACCAGGAAAGATGAGTCGCGAACATGGTAACCCCAAAGTCCGGTTACACCGACCCGGGATGTCTCATCCCAAAAAAATCCCGCTCCAAATACATCAGCATTCCACTCGCGCTGCTTGAATTCCTCGAATACAGATTGCCTGCTGGAAATTGCATCGTAATCTACAGACTCTGTGACCCGTAGATTATAAAACTCAAACAAAAATGGAGAGGCAGCGAGAGCTGCCGCAAGGATGGCCACTTTTACCCAGCGAGATCCCTTGCACGCAACAAGAAAGACTGTTCCCAGCAAAGCAACCACAAAAATCGCGGCGATTGAGAGGCTTAGTGTTGCGGTCCCAAGTGCGATAATAATCGGGACCGTAATGCGCCGGTCAATGGCCAAAAGAACGGCGGCAGCAGGAAGTACGGCCATGGCGTAGAATGACGGCTCAGAAAACAAACCTACTCCCCTAATCCCGATGGCTCTTCCTTCCAGCGCCTTAGTCATATAGAGGGATTCCGATTCAACCTCTCTAACATAGTTATTCAAATCGATGAAATCACCGGTCGCCAAGAAATATCCAACCTGGAATAGAAAGAATGCTGCATGAATAAATATAAGAACCTGACAAGCCTTACGCAGCTCACTACACCCAACCACAGCAGACTTAAAGCATATATAAACGGCAGCAATATAAATCTGGACGAAAAAAAACTTAATAAAAAAATTTAAATAAAAATCGTGAAGTATTGAGATCGACCAAACAATCGCCGTGGATGCGAGCACCCCAAGCACTGCGACGCCTAATCCATTTTTTATACTCAACAACTTGCTTCCGTTCACAAGCAAGAGAAGGCACATTAAGATGTACCCGATCGCCGTAGCTCTGACACTAAATGCGTTCAAGGAGAAGAAAAACAAGCTTCCCGAGAAAAGCAAAAATGAAAAACGATTCATCGATGTTGTTCCCTCCGTCGGATTCCCCTTCGCAGGAATCGGTGATTCTGCAAAAGGCGGTGAGCAACCGGCCAGCCGGAGGGTAATACCCTATGCCCCATAGTTGTAGTAGGCGTAACGATACCGACCATATTTCGAGCCATAGCTATATCGAAACGCTTTTGGATCTAGGCCATTAAATATCACACCCTTCACATCGGCGTTGGCATGTCCCAATTGCTTGGCGCTCTCTCGCACCTCTCCGATGGTGCTTCTTTCGAACCTCGTCACCAAGAAAACAGCACCGCAATGTGCGGCGAGAATCGCTGTGTCCGATACAGCCAAAACCGGAGGGGTATCAATTATCACCAAGTCATAACGCCCACTAAACTCATCTAGCAAGTGGACCATTTTCTCATTCAACAGTAACTCAGCTGGATTTGGAGGAATTGTTCCTGTCGAGATAAAATCCAACCCCTCCGCCACGTCACCGTGAGTAACATCTTCAATACTCGCTTTTCCAGCAAGTACATCCGACAAACCAAGGTTTCGATCTTTTCCGAAATATTGATTCAGATAACCTCTTCTCATGTCCGCATCGACTAGAAGCACTCGCTTTCCACCGGAAGCCATAACTGCAGCCAGATTCGCTGAGACAAATGACTTTCCCACTCCCGGCGTGGGTCCCGTTAAAAGGACGCGATTATTGTCAGCGTCAAGCATCGCGAACTGGAGAGCGGTCCGCAAGCTGCGTAAGCTTTCAATGGACGTCTCGTTTGGATAGCGATTCGCGAGTAAGTATTGACCTTTTTTTCGCGAGTGAAGTTCGTTGCTTAAGCTGACCTGTCCCTGCGAGAGCGGAACTGTTGCATAAACGCTAAGCCCGGTGTGTTGCTCGATATCTTGAGGATCGGTAATTCCTCCGAATAACCAATTCCTGATAAATGCGACAATAACACCGAACATAAGTCCGAGAACAGCCGAAAGCGCGATGACCAAGGGCTTCTTGGGTCTAATGGCTTCCTCTGGAACGGGAGAATTATCCAGCAGACGAACATTCCCGACCTTGCCTGCCTTCACCAATTTGAGTTGCTGCATGTTGTTCAGCAACCCTACGTATAGGTCGTTGTTCACTTGAACATCGCGCATCAGACGCAAAGCGTCTTGCTCGATGTTGGGTAGGGATTTCACTCGAATTGCTACGCTTCCAACTTTCTCGTTTAGGCCAGCGATTTGCTGGTCGAGCGCTATCACGGAGGGATGACCAGGTGCGAAGCGAGTTATCAACTCAGCGCGCTTTTGCTTCAGTTCGAGAAGAGTAGTGTCGGCGGTAACGCTTTCTTGGAGAAATGCTTTACCTTCCTCACTCAAATTGAATGTGCCGCGTTTGTTACGCATGTCATTGTATTTGACTTCTGCACGCTCCAATTCGACTTTCAGTTGTGGAAGAAGATCGCCAAGGAATACCAGAGATTTTTCTGCTTCTGCAGCCTTCCTTTTGATATTTTGGGCAACGTATTCCTCACCAATCTCATTCAGGATAGCGGCCGTCAGAATCGGATCTTTTCCATCTAGCGACGCACCGATTATGCCGCTTTGTTTTCCTTTTTCCGCAATCTTTAGATCGTCCTGCAGATCCTCAAGCGTTTTCAATCTTGAATTTCGCACCAGGTTGAATTTTACGCCTGCCTTCGCTTTCAACGAGGTCACCAACACGCTGACAGTCCCGACACTCTGTTCGGATCGAATATCCTCGCCGATAACGCCCGCTATAGGATGATCGAGGCTAGGCTGCTCCAGGGAATAGCGACCGTCTCCCAAGCTTACAATCTGGAAGTTTTCGCCCTCGAGCTCTTCTGGAATATCAAAATGATCGACCTTGATTGCTTCCGCTGCCCAAGCGTAGCCGCCCAACCCGAAGAACCCGGGCTCTGAAAGGCCTTTCGCCTTGCGCGCGATCCCTGCTCCAACCAGCGGGAAGTACTTTGGCTTGGCATCGATATAGAGCTTCAGATTGTCTACTGCTTTTCCGACCACCATTCTTGATCGAAGAATCTCGATTTCCGCGGCAGCCTCTGCCTTCACATCGAAGAGGCTCGATACATCCCCAAGAAGGCTCTTCGCACTGTTGGGGCTGTCCTCAACCTGGACAAGGATATCCGCCTGGTATACGGGTCGCGCAAGGAAGGCGTATGCAATTCCAAGCATCAGAACGACGCACGCAATTGCCGCAATCAGCCAACGGCTTGCAAGCAGCACGTCCAAATACCGGACTAGGTCAATTTCTTCTTCCGGCGGCGCGGCTACAACGACTGGGGGAGGGGTCTGGTTCATTGCCTTTGCTACCAATACTGTTAACGGAGCGCCTGGATGCGCGGCACCCAGGCTTCCACGCCTCGTTGGATCAACTGCAGAGCGTTTTCGAACGCAGTGCGGCTTTCGCGGTACGGATCTGGCACGTCGAACTTGGCGAACTCTCCCATGCGAAATACCCGCCCGGTGGTGGCGGGATAGTGCCGCTGGATATCTTGGCGCTGCTCGTTGTCCATTACAAGGATTAGGTCTGCCCGCGTCGCTAAGACCCGGCTGAGTTGCTGAGCGCGGTGGGCGGTGATATCGATACCGCGTTCCTTCATCAGTGCGACTGCGATAGGGTCGGCAGGATCGCCAATAAGCGCCCCGAGGCCGGCGGACGCGACATTTGTCTCAGGCAAAGCCTGTTTCAGAATCCCCTCTGCCATCGGACTCCGGCAAATATTGCCGATACATACCACCAGAACAGTCTTGATCATTTGGCTACGTTCGCGGCGCCCGTTACGAAGTTGCCGCTGGGCAGCAGCTGGTTGATCACGCGGCTCCAGCGGACCACACCGGCGGCATCGACGTAGACGACGTCCCTGGGCTTGAGCTCGAAGGCTTCGGCCAGCGCGTAGGAGACGGGTGATTTGCCGTCGAGGTGGAACACCTCGGCGTCGCCGTCACCACTCTTGCGAATGACATAGAGTTCTTTGGCATTGGCGGATATGGGATTAAGTCCGCCGGCTTCGCCGATGGCCTCACTGAGCGTGAGGCGACCGTTGCGCGGCAGCACGGTGATGGGCCGCACCACTTCCCCAGCAACAAACACCTTGCTGTCTTCACGCTGCTCCACGCGCACAATGTCGCCGCTGCGCAGCAGGATGCGCGCGGGGTCCACGCCTTGTTGCAGGAGCGCCGGCATATTGACGATGTAGTTCTTGCCATCGCGCGAGATGCGGATGCGACTGTTGTCGCCGGTCAGAACGTTGATGCCGCCTGCGCGGTTGAGTGCCTCGACCAGCGTCATTGGCACATCGTCGATGTTCTGCGGGCCCGGGGTTTTGACTTCGCCGTCCAGGTACACGCGCTTGCTGCGGAATGCCAGCACGCGCACGGTCACCTGCGGCATGGTGACGTACGGCACCAGTGATTTGCTGAGCTGGCCGCGAATATCATCCGGTGTCTTACCCAGGACCTGGATCACCCCTGCATACGGGAACTGAATGGTGCCCGCCGGGCTGACCACATAGCCCGGTACGTTAGCGGCACCACTGTAATTGGGAATGTCGTAGGCCTGACCGATCGAGTACGTCTGCGTGGGGAACACCAACTCAGGGTGATCCCAGACGACGATGGAAAGAATATCGCCCACACCAATGGTGTACGGCTTCGGCTCAGCGTACAGTGCCTCGATGCCGGCGTTGGCCGGTACAGTGGACGCCTTCAGCGCCCGAACCAGTGCGGGGGTGATCAGCGTGACCTTGGGCACGGATTCCGGGTCTTCCGGATCGAGCGGTCGTYGGGGATCGAAACGCATCCCGGGCGCGAGTGCGCAAGAGGCCAGCAACGGGACAATGCCCAGGCTGATTAACGCTCTGATAAACGACTGCTTGCTTGCATACTTGAACACGACTAGTAATTCCCTTGATACCCGAATGCCCGCGCTGCTGTCATTCTCTGACACGCATTGCTGAGACGAATCCGCTGGTCCGACATTGGCACACGCTGGTGCCTTCCCGCTCTACTGTGTGCAGCGCGCGGAGATGAACCTGGCGGTGATGGCCTCGTGTTGTCTGCCCGGCATGCTCTCTTGCACTGCATCACCGCGCGAAGGACCGGCGAAGTGTATGGCTCCAGGGGGGCAATCTTCAAGGCAATACAGGCGTTTTTCCTGTCTTTTCGATCCCCCCTTAAGTGTGGACCCGACAAAGGTAGGGATGCGCCGACAAGGGGTTACGAGCAACAATCGCCCCCTTGATGACGGTGGGAAATTGCGCCGGTACCCTGCATGCTTCACCCGAAAGGGTTAGTAATTCGTTCGAAATTTCCAGCGATATTTCTGGCAGATTTATTTGATGTTTTATTGTGCTCTGCCAAGGGAAATGACTTTTGATTCTCTGCCCACCCTACGATGGGAGGGAAAACTCGATCGCACAAGGGCACCGTACGCACGAACGCGACAACCCGGCAGTCCTGCTCGCCGGGTTACCGCGTAATGTTGACGCTGCATTATGCCCCGCCCTGTCCCTCTTGTTCATGCTGGGCAGCGAGTTCGCTCAGCACCAGAGTCTCGTGCGCCAGCCCGGCGGCAAGCGAGAGCAGATGCCCCTGAGGATCGTCCGCAAGGTCCTGGCCAACGGTGGCGCCGTCTTGCGTGACAGTGAGCAGCGCGTGGAGCTGCGCGGCCTTCTCACCCGCCAGGCTCAGCGGGTCTTCACATGGGAAATGGGCCGTAATGAACATGTCGGCGCCGGTGTGTTCAGCAGTGATGCCGTAGCGGGTGTGCTTAACCATGGAACACGCTCCTTTGCATCGCGTTGATGCATCCAGAGGCGGGGGCGAACTGCGGATGTGTCGATTGCAAGCAATGGGTGACGGGAATGAAGGACATGGAGTGACCTCCTGTGCGAACAGGTTTGACAAGGAGCCGCGCGGAGCGGCTCGACGTCCTTTGTGAACGGGCTGTCAAACCCAATCGCCGTGGATGCGACACGCGAAGTCTAGATGCCAGCAAAAATCCAAGCCAGCTAAAGTGCTTCGAGCGTCGCCCACAGTGGACAGGGAGATGAGTAAGCATGGGTGCCTCGTACGTTAGCGGTAAGAATGCCGCCTTGCGGCGGTCGTCCGTCTACGTATTGCGGGCTGCTATCCCCGGCCACCGCGGTTGCGGCGACTGCAGAATCTTAGCGAATCAAGTCTTGAAGGGAACGTCCCGTTGTCTCATGCGGGCCCGCGAAGTGCCCGGCACTCAACCCCCACCGCCGAACTCGTGCCTCCGCTGTTGTCGCGGACTGAGCCATGGCTGCTGACTACGTTTCCCTGATGTTCGCAATTCGAAGTTGAGTGGAGTGAAGCGGTCGCCCGGACGGCGGCGCATCCACCCCCTGCTATCCCCCTCGCCTTAGGGGAAAAGAAATACACCGGCGAGCCGTACACTTCCCGGATGAATTTTTGCGGCGCTGCACCATGAGCATCTACCTGCTTGGCTTTCTCGCCTTTGAGGCGCTGTGGTTCTTTCCGTTCCGGAAGGTCTTCCGCACCGCCCGTTTCGAATCGGGCTACGAATACCTGGCGCTGATTCCGCTGGTTGGGCCCTTGGTCTGCCTTTGGATTCTCGCCTTTAGACCCTGGCCGCTGAAAACGCGACTGGTGCGCTCCTTGTCGTCCTGAATAAAGAAAGGTTCATCGCCGATCTGCAGGCGACTGAAGGCCGGAGAACGACCCCTGTCAGCCGTTCAATCCAGCGTCGCCCCGACGGCAGCTTCCAGGGTGCTGCAGCCGGCCGGTGGCTAACCTTGGCTAGCGGATGTACCGCGCTTGCGGCACCGACGCGTTATGTAGTCTGCGGCAACATCCCTCCAGATATTGAGGGACCTTGGGCTCGCTCTAGCTCCCGGCCTGTATCTCGCGCCCGTTCAGCGGTTGCGTCGGCCGCGCATTCATCTTGTACAACTTGCGGAACGCCGCGAGCTGCGCCGATGACAGGCTCACTGGCGTCTTCATCACCACCCACCGCACATCTTCGCTGCACGGCGGCGTCGTCAGCGATCCCATGAAGGTGTAGTTGCTGCGATCCGCCGGCAGCAGGTCGCCAGCATTGATGTTGCCATCCAGCCGCCGTTTCTCGCCTTCCTTCGCCGGCAGGTTTGCAAAGACTGGCCGCAGCGTGGCATTTGACTTCCCGGTGCGGAACAGCACGGCGATCGCCGCCAGCTTGCCGTCCGCGCTCTTGTGTACCAGATGGGCGACCAGTGGATAGGCCTTTGCGTTGATTTTCTCTTCGCTCGGGGTGTGGAAGTGGAACTGCACGAGCTTGTAGGCCACCCCGTCGAGGGTAAGGGTGCCCCCGTTCTCGGGCTCGATCTGGATGGTATGGCCGTTGTTGATGACCTCTGCGCTGGCAGGCATATGGGAGAGGCCAACGGGTTGGGCCGTCTTGCCGGTCACCTTGCGTGTCTCGATATTGATCGGTGACTGCCGGTGGCCGATTCCACACACCGCGTAATCCGCTTCCAGACCCGCCCAGTGCCTTGGGTCGGTCTTGCCCTGGTAGGACCAGTGCACCTGCTCCGAGGCATGGGCCAAGGGGGTGAGAAACAAGGTTCCCAATGCTGCGATCACGATCCGTGCTTTCATCTGATTACCTCACGTTCTGAAAATCGCTTAACTCAGGCGCGGAGGCCGGCTCCGGCGCGGCCAGCGCACCATGGCACCAGAGGTGCCGGAATCGTGCAGACGCCGGCTTGCGGGCCCGGTCGGGCTACCTCCATGTGCGCAGGAAAGTGTATAGGAAATGAAGATGACATCGGGCACCGTGAATTCCCATGTTGCCCAACGGCAAGGTACTGGTTGGGGTGGTGGTGTGGGAGTCCTGTCCTCGTCAGAACTGTTCCACCGAGATCGATGCGCACATGTCCGCGGCGCGCGCTGGCAGGTCTGCCAGAGCATCGTCTCCACGAAGCTGACGTTTGAATGTCTCGGGGGCGCCGTGCGCGAACGGCCGTAGGGCGCTAAGACAGCTCTCGGCAAGCCTTCGTCTGCGGCAAGGGCGCCGTGTGCCCCCGACGAGGTGCGGAAAACACTCCCCCAACTCCCTGCGTAACGCACTTTTGAGCACCTTCCCCGCCGCCGACAGCGGTAGGCTGTTGCGGAACGCGAAGCTCTTGGGGCATTTGTACCCTCTATCCTGCGTTTGCGGACGGCACACTCTCGTTAACGACTCGACGCGCGTTTTTCACGTCTCGCTTGAAGTTCAACCAGGCCCTTCGATCGCCGGGGGCACAGGGGACGATCAACGCTCTTGCCCAGAAGGAGGCAGCAGGCCGCCGTGTCTGCCTCCCCGCGTAAATCTCCAACCCTCCCTAACGAGCCGGCGAACAAGGACGTCATCTCCTTTCCGGGGGAATACTTCATCGCACGGTGCCCGTCGAGGAGTATCGAGCCAGATATCTCGTCGACGACAAAGCGATCTTCGCAAATGCGGCGATTGCACCGATGCGAGGGATTGGCGGACTGTAGTGATACCCGCTGCGAGATCCCGCGTTCTGGAAGAAGCGTCCAAGCGGATCGATCATGATGTATGACTCGACCATGTCGACATTGTTCTCGGCGCGCAGTGGCAAGCCGTATCCGGAATGACGTTTCACGAAGGCGGCGAACTGAGCGTCGGAGACGCCGAGCTCGGATGAAATGATCGGGAGCATCTTGAGCACCTTCCACTTTTCCGGTGCCAGTTTGCGTATCAGCGGTGTCATGTCTTCATCGCAGTTTAGTGCGTTGACAACCGTATTGATTTTCAGGCGGAGTTCTGGATTGATGCGTCGCGCGGCCGCAATGCTTCCTTCCAGCGTGTCGGGCGTAATCTGCCGTCCTTGTCTGTCACGACGACCGATTTCTCGGTTGCTCGCACTACACGCCGAATCCAGACTGACGCCAAGCAACGACAGGTATTCGGCCAGCGCTTCCGCCAGTGCAGGAGTCAGCAAGCTGGCATTGGTGATGATCGAAACGCCAAATCCCAGTTCGCGCGCAAGCGCTGCAATGTTCAGGATCTGCCTGCTATACAGGAGCGGCTCGCCGCCGGCCAGGTTCAGCCGGACGGACGTCCATTTGAATGCAGGCGTAAGCGGATTGGTCGCGTTCCCGGGAACAAAGAACGTCTGCAGTTCTTGGAGCAGGCGCGTCGTGCCAGCCCAGTCATGAATCAGTTCTCGACGGGACTCGGCGTTGTCCCATTTGGCATAGCAATAACGGCAACTGTAGTTGCACGCTTCGGTCACATGCCAGTTGATGACCAACTCGCGCGAGATGGGCTGATGCTCTTTCTTGGCTTGCAGCAAGGACACTCTCCGGTGGATGCGGGTTCCCCCAGATTGCCCGTAGTGCGGCCACCGCGAAATGAATCTACCCGTCCCCTCGATCGCGCCGGATCGAAAGGCGGGGGACGCCAAAGTTCATTGGATTCTTTCCCTCCATCGCAGAGAATGAGGATCACTATCCACTTCTTAGGATGCTTCCATGGCCGTCCTGCCGACCTTCGAATCCGTTCTGCTCGAAATCAGCCAGTGCATCGGCCTTGAGCGTCTGTCGTCAAAAGATCAAGGGAAGTTCGTCAAACTCGAAAAGAAGCTCAAGAGTCACCTAGCCATACTGAAAAGCGAGCTCGAAGGGATTTTCGATGCGCTCGAATTGAGCGAAGCCGCACGCCGCGATGCCTCTATCAATCTGGACGATTGGACGGGCTTCCATCGTTCCCTCTCTCAGAATGTCTGGACATTTGATGCAAGCGCTCAGCAGGTTGTCTGGCATATGTGCGCCTTCACCTACGCTCCAGCGGCAGGACGCCTGATCGCAAATTGGAATCTCGTCGAGCCCTTTGACCACGGCATGCCCGGCGGTGAATTCTGGTTCCTTCCCAACGTCGACCAGACGACGAAACAGATATCCCTTCCCGTGCAGCACGTCGTCGATTGGCTTATGGATCTTCTCGGCCTGCCGATGGATCAGGTCGTACTCAGTCTGGGCGGCGCCAAGGCTAGAGACGACGCCGATGCGCCCGATTCGATGGAGCGGACACTCTACAAATGGCGGAATGGGACGATCCCCAGGATCCAGTCGATCAAGGACTATTTTCCGAATGACGCCACCATGGAATTCAAAGGCACCCTCGACTTGTCCGGTGAGCTGCCGCACGAGGAACGGATCGCCGCCGCGCTGACCTTTGTTCATCGCAAGAAGCTGGACCCGGAAGCGCTGCGTTCGCAGATCCCGATGACGCAGCCCGGCCGCATTGAAGCTGTCATGAACGACGAGGCATCGACCGAAGAGCAAGCGGAATTCGTGCGGCTGCTCGAGGTTCGCTATGCCAGGCCGTCGATGCGCACCATTCGCCAGCGCCTCCGCATCGCGCGTGCGGTGCAGGACGGCTACAAACGTCTCGTGGAATTTCTGTGTCCGGGCGTTGCCTTCACCTGTCCTAACGCCAATGAGAACAAAGTGCTGCAGCTCTTCGCCCTCTTTCGGATCAGCTACAACATAACCGTCGAAGCCTATAAGTGCGCCGAAAGCGAAGTGGAACAGGACGCCTGGTTCGAGCATCGTCTTCCGCCTCTGGAGCGAGCGACGGTTTTTCTGTCGATCGCGCCTTCGCAAAGGTTGTCCGCCAAAACCGAAGTCGCCGATCTGCTGACCCACCGCTTCACGACCCTAGACTCGCAGGCCCCACTTGACGACTTTTTCGCGATGGATAGCGCGGATGCGCTACGCGTGGCCCAGACGAAGGGCTTGTTGCTGAGCGACTTTATCGAGAGCAGGAAACTGGAGATCGATCTGAAGGACCGGGCCCGCAGGTCCTCGCCCTGGCGAGCATTGCAGGCGGAAACTGACTACATGGCGGTTAGCCAGTTGGCGTTGTCCTCCGACGCCTCGCCAAGGGCGCGCCAGGCGGCTATTGAGCGCATGAGACAACTCGCGCAGTCCCCCCAACAGGTGGTCGGCGCACTCGTGTGCGCACTTGGGAACCTTCTCAACTGCGGCTCCTCGGACCGGCCCCACGACGTCGAACAGCGCGTCGAGGCGCTGCTGCAAGAAGCGGAGCGCAGTCCTGCGCGCGCTACCTGGGCGTTGCCGCTTCTGCAATATCGGGCGAAGCACTGCCTCGCACGCAATCAATTCGAGGAGGCGACAGAGCTTTTCAAGCAGGCTATCGACTCCGGCTATCAGCGCAACTTCGGATCGATGTTCGGCGAGGCGGCGCGCGACCTCTTAGCGACACTCGTCGCGGACCGGCGACTCGATCCCGATAAGCACGAGCGACCGTATCGCATCATGCTGGCGAATAACATGATAGAAGGCGATCCTATAAACATCGACATAAAGGACGTAGCGAAGGTCGTCGCCGAATACTTCTGGGACACGCTCTACAAGCCCTATCCGGGCTACCCGAGGGAACGGCCAATCGCCGAGGCGCAAGTGAAGCAAATCATGGGCGAAACATTCCGGATGATCGAAGAAGGAGATTGGGACAGTCTGCAGCGCTGGTTCGACGATAACGCCAAATCGTTCGGCAACAAGAAGTTGGACAGCGTGCGAGGCGATTCCGTCCTGCTGTGTTGGTTGAAATTTCTCAACGGGCTCGAAGCGAGTATGCCGCGCTTGCACACCATGATTCCGAAGGGGCTGTCCGACGATGTCAGTAGGCTTGCCACGCACCTCGAAAGGCGCCGCCACGCGATCTGCCTTCTACTGAGAGCGTGGCCTGAACAGGCGAACCTGACGGATTTCAAGCGGCAGAGCCCGCTTATGCTCTCGGCTGATCGCGGCGACGTCCCGATTGTTCGCGCCGTGCTCGATGCCGGCGCTGTTGTTGACCAGCAGGACCATCTAGGCAGAACGTCAATTCACGCCGCAGTGAAAGGCGGGGGGGCCGAGTGTCTCGCCGTCATTCTCGCGTACCACCCAAATCTGCAAATAGTCGAGGATGGCGAGAAAAGCAGCGCGTTGCATACTGCCGTCAAGCTCGGACGTGCCAAGATCGTGCACATGCTGGTAGATTATGATCCCGGCTTACTCCACCTTGACAACGCGAGTGGGTTTACGCCGCTTGAACTTGGTGAGCAGATACTGCGTGATTGGTCAGTCTTCGAGCGCGCAATGAACTACAACCACGTGAAGATCGCAGACCGGAGCGACTATGTCTCTTGCGTGGAGTACCTACGTTGCATGACTAGCGGTAAATAGGAGGAGTCACACCCAGTCGCCCTGCTCCACCGGATCGATATTCGGCCTTCGGCGAGCCGTTTTCGCGACTTTTGTATCCGTGAGTGATGGTGATCGGCCGATTACCAACGGGAAGCAGTCGGCTGAAAGTTTTCCGAATGGCAATGGCGGACGGCAGTGACCGGTCGAACGCGGACTCGCCTGCACCGGCGGAAACGCTCAGGAACGCCGGTGTTTGGGGGCGGACTTGGTCGGCTAGTCAGGTCGCGGGCGGATAGCTGGCCCTTGCCAACCCGCTTCTGTCATTCGTCATTAAAATGGGGTAACGTCAGGTTTGTGAGGACTCTGGTCAACTCAAACCATAAGCAAGTGCGCGCATAGAAGAATGGACAATCAATCAGGGGCGGCGACAGTGCAAATTTTTATGCTGACGGCTAGAATGACCTTCCATCTGTTTCGCCATGAATTCCGCTATGACGCGTCATTGGTCTGAAGACCCCTACTGGACGGAGGCTGCCCACCGCTTCTATGAGCTTCGCGAAGAAGGAACGAAGCAACTCGTCATTGACCTCGATGCCATCGACGAGACCCTATACGACGGGGATGGTCCTGCATACCGGGCCCTTGAGGCCATGCTCTCGGTGCACGAGCATGAAAGCATGGATGGATTCCGCGGGGCTCCTCGAATTGTCCTGGCGCTGCTGCAGATACTCAGCGAACAAGACCGCAACTCCAAGAAATAACGCCCATGCCCAGAGTTATCTACGTGCTGAAAAACGAGGCCATGCCCGGTCTTGTGAAAATCGGGCTCACCACCGATAGCGTCGAATCCCGCATTTCCAATCTAAGCTGCGGCACCGGAGTGCCGCTGCCGTTCGAGTGCCACTTTGCCGCCGAGATACCGGAGGAGATCAATCTGAACAAGCTGGAGAAAACTCTCCACCAGCTATTCTCCGAACACCGCATTAACCCAAAGCGAGAGTTCTTCAAAGTCGAGCCAGAGAAGGTCGTGCTGGCACTGAGCATCGGCAACTTCAAGGAAATTACCCCAGGCAAAGCCGACATCGACCCCGTCGAAGTGCAAGCCATGGAAAAGGCGAAGGAACAGCGCCGATCGCGTATCAATCTTGCTGCGCTCGGTATCAAGGCTTGCGACATCCTGGTGCTGGCTCGGGATGAGAGCATCACGGCAACAGTCCTCGATGGCGGTAAGGTCAGCTTCAAGGGCGAAACCATGAGCCTGTCCGGCGCCGCCCTGAAAGCCCTCCAGGACATGGGATACAAATCGAGTTCGGTCAGCGGTTCCGACTATTGGATGTTCGATGGCGAGCTGCTGGACGAGCGCAGAGTCCGGCTCGAAGCGAAGCAATTCGAAGAACAACCGGCCTAACCAAAAGGGACCCCCCCACCCATTGGTGGGGCGAGGGCGCGCACGCGACGGCGCTACCGACGCATCTCTGCCATTCGGAACAGCTCGCGTCGAGCGACTGTTGGACTGCCGCTCGTCACCGGGCGTATCGGCCTACGCAACCGGCACACATCCATTCCCCATCGTCGTAGATACCCCCGGTCATGTCGCCGCGGCAGTTGCACCACCCGCAGACTGCGAGAATGCCTTGCTGGCGGTCTGTGAGGTGCCTGCCGCCACGCTGACCTTCACGCTCTGCGAAGCCGGCTTGAGAGGAAGGCAGTTGCTTGCGGTCCGGGGGGCTCGCGAAGCAGCCGCAATTCGTACACCAGCGGCCGCCGTAGTGCGCGATTGTACTCACCTTGTGACATCTCCTGCAGGCGGTCGTTTCGTCATTCTCGCCCTGACACACGGGCTCGCACACGAGTTCGTCCATGCTCTCCAGACGTCGACATTTCAACCCGATCTTGTTGAGGTAGGCCAGCAAGGGGTCGAAGCCCTTGTCTCTCGACAAGACAAAGCACTCTGTCTGTGGTGCGGTCTCGATCATTCGGCCGAGTTGGAATGCGATGTGGAAGTCCAGTGCATTCTTGCCACTGCCTTCGATTTTCAGGAAGTCAACGCGCTGGAACCTGTGCGCGGTGGCGGGCTTGGTGACTGCCTTTGGTGGATTCTGATTCGCGCCGACGAAGATCATCGCGCTATAGCTTTTGTCCAACGGCGAAAGGTCAATCTTGTGGACGTTCTCGTAGTCCACCAGCAGGAGCTTCCTAGTCATGTCTTTGCAGCCAAAATGTACGTAAGCTGGAATTGTGGCTCGTTCAGGGCGGCTATGTACTCCCGCCGCCCCATACTTTAGTGGGGGGGTTGCCATCAGGTCGTCGCCGCTAAGATGTTAGGTCGTGCATACACGGGGGAAACGGCACAGTGGGCGTCCAGGATCGAGACTACACGCGGGACCGCGAGAGATTTCGCGACGGACACATGAAATTGCCACCGCGCCGACGCGGGTCAGGACTGACGGTGGGCCATGTGGTCATCGCGGTTATCTTCGGGTGCATCGGCTTACTTGCTGTTCCGATGTGGAAGCTATTTGGGCCTCGCGACTACAGCCTACCCACGCCGCCGTGGGCCGAGGTGCACGGCAGCGACGGCATAGGGCAAACCACAACGGCCGGATCGTCGTCCGACCCCGAGCGGCGCATCCTTGGCCAGATTCCGAACTCAATGCCTGCCCAGCCTGCAACGCCGCCGACTCCGTCTGCCCCCGCCCAGCCGTTTCCCGACAATGGCACCGTGCTGACATTCCAGCAACTGCCGGAAGGTCAGGCCGCAGGATTTACCGTCGACGCAATGGCCAGCAGCAGCCTGAACATCGTTAAGCTTGAGGAATGGAACACCCAGCGGCCGGTTCTGGTGACATTTGTACGCGGAGGGACGGTGTCCAGTATCAAGGTTCCCTTCGGTGTATATCGGGTCAAGATGGCGGGGGGTGAAGCCTGGTACGGGCTTGACGATCTCTTCGGCCCTTCCACGCAGGTGCAGGTCGGAGACAAGCCGCTTCAGTTCTACTCAACCGGGGACACCATTACTGGCCATACCCTGTATCTCCAGCGCACGCCGGCGGGCAACTTCCCTACCAGCAGGGAAGGCAGGCGCGCCTTCTGACCATCTGGAATCCCGTTGCGTTCCGATCAATTTCCTTGGTGCTCTGGGGGCTAGGCTGGATCGTCGAAGGGTTCGCAGCTACGCTGTTGGTGACCCGGTGCTGCGCTCCGGCGCAGGCTACTGTGAATGCTGAGTGCCTGCTTTCGCAAGCGAACACCGCCCGCTTCTGGCAGGCAAGCGATCTCCACCAGTCGTGAGCCGGTCGGCTCTTACCGATCCCATACCTGTCGGTCGTCACGGGGGCACATCAATGGCCGTTTCCAAGGTACAACGTCCCTTGATGTCGGCATGGAAAGCGTCGCCAATTCGGCCGACGCAGACCTGGACGGTCGAATGATCGACCAAGATGCCACGCTCGGCCATCCTCTGTTCGAGATGACGCAGACCCAGTGCTGGCGCTGGCGGGCCGCTTGGGCTACTCTGCCGCATAGGCTTAAAGATCAACTACGGGCCGATCGCTCATGGCCCCGGCACACATCCGCCCGTGTATCGTCGAACTGCCTTTCGCCTGCGCGGCCTGTGCACCGTGGCCGCATTGTGCGCCGCCACCGGCGCGGCATCCGCGCCGCTGTCGTTCATCGATCCGGAGGATGGCCAGTTCGACGCCAGCGACTACCTGCTCAACCACAAGGGCGCGCTGCCCGTGCCGATCGTCATTACGGAGCCGGCCGTCGGCTACGGGGCCGGATTCGGGCTGCTGTTTTTCTCGGAGTCGGTTGCGCAGGCGCGATCCGGCGAGAGCGGGCCGGCGCCGCCCAACATCACCTTTGCCGGGGGCCTCTATACCGAGAATGGCACGTGGGGCGCCTTCCTCGGGCATTTCCATACCTGGGATGGCGACCGCTACCGCTACCTCGGCGGCCTCGCCAAGGTCGACGCGCGACTGGACTATTTCGGCGTGCTCAATCAGCCGCGCGCCTACGAACTGAGCGGCGCGGGAACCGTCCAGCAGTTCCTGGCCCGTCTCGGCAACAGCCGCTGGTATGTCGGCCCGCGCTACGCCTACTTCGATGCCACCACCACGTTCAGGCACGGCAGCAGCGCGCCCGAACTGGGCGACATTTCGCGGGGCCAGCGCATCGGCATGGGCGCGCTGGTGGTGGATTACGACTCGCGCGACAACATCTTCTACCCGCGTCGCGGCACCTACGCCGAACTTGAGCTCCAGTTCGCCCGGCCCGGCCTGGGCAGCTCGAACAGCTTCGACCTGTACAACCTGCGCGGCTACCACTGGATGCCCATTGGCAACACGTTCGTGCTTGGCCTGAGGGGTGACGGCCGTATGTCGAGCGGCCAGACGCCGTTCTACGCACAGCCCTATGTCGATCTGCGCGGCGTGCAGAAGGGCCGCTACCAGGACCGCAACGCGCTGGTGGCGGAGGCCGAACTGCGCTGGAACGTCACCCCGCGCTGGAGCGTGCTGGGCTTCAGCGGGGTGGGCAAGGCATACGGCCACTGGCACAGCTTCGACGAGGCGCAGAACGTGGTCAGCGTCGGCGCCGGCTTCCGGTACCTGGTCGCCCGCAAGCTGGGCGTGGCGGTCGGGATCGACGTGGCCCACAGCAGGGACCAGAACGCCTTCTACATTCAGGTTGGCAGCGCCTGGCGTTAGCCAGGCTCAGGCCGTCCCGGCGAGCGCGCCATCGCGGGCTCAACCGACCCACCCGCGCGCAGACTTCGAACATTCCCTGGCGGAAGTAAGTAAGCCCTGACGAGATGGCTCTGGCCGGTCGAAGTTCTGCTATCTCCCATCTCCGGCCACATGACTGGTGTGAACTTGCTGCATGACGGCGGGTTCACAAGAGCCTATTGAGAGCTACACCAGCGAAGCAACGATTGCCGGCTCCGCATTGGAAGACCGCGTTGGCCGATCAAGTGACGTCGGCAGCCGGCGATTGAATGACTGTTTGCTTGAGTGGAACTGCCGCATAAATGTCCATGCGGAGCGTCAGACGAAAGTCTCTTCCTGGCCGATCTCGGAACTCGAAGGTCGCTCACCTGGGGCCCGCCGGCCGCCCGCGCAGTGAGCTTCCATACCCGACTGCGGACTCAACCGTTCATTCGACACCGCGCTGTCGTAAGGCCGGAAGCTTCGTGACGAAGCCACCTTCGACACCATCACCCAATGGTCGAGAATTGATTGGTCCCCGTTTGTTGTACGGCTCTGACATCCCACTTCGGCGTAAGCGGACTGAGGATGGTTCGTTGGTAGATTGCACGTTTCAGCGCTTTCGGACCGATGACACATGGCGATCTTCGGATGGGCTAGACAGGCATGCGCGAGTCTGGTGATCCTCCTGGAATGTAGCAATGCCGTCGGTGCGAGCGATACCTGTGCCCATTTCCTTGGAGAAGCGGTTCGGATCGACGCCCATGACACTGTTCCCACGCGTGGTAGGGAGGGCGCTGTGTTTCCCCGACCTCGGGCCATGCTCGCCAGGTAGTATCGCTGCGGGACGATTCTGGAGAGCGAATCCCCCACACACGGATACGACGGCGCTGAAAGAGGAGGTGCTGGCCTACTCAGCAGGCTCCCCGGCATTCGTTTCCCGGATCGCCGGCTATCGATGTGCGGATGGCCGGCTGCTCTATGCCACGATCCTTACCGATGCGCCAAGCAGACGAGGCTCTAGCTGCCCGTATCACCTAGACGGAGCCGAAGTGCGTTCACCAAGGCGTTGCAGATGCGCAGCAGCCCCCCCTTTGGTGAATTCTCGGGTCGAGGCAGACATAACGGCGATGGGTTCTGCAGAAACATCGCTTACGGTTTGTCACAACCTCATCGTCAACGCCAAATCAACGTGGATCGTTTTCACGGGTAAGCACGGCAACTTGCTGTGCCTCTAACCTCAAAGAAGGATTCATCATGAAGAAGCTGTTCGCCGCTGTCGCCTCCCTCGCCATCACCGGCGCCGCTTTCGCCCAAGGCGTTGCCCCGGCTCCCGCTGCTGCCCCGGCACCGGCCGCTGCGGTTGCGCAAGCCACTCCGGCTCCCGCTGCGAAGGCTTCCGCCAAGACCGCTACCCATAAGCACGCCACCGCGCACGCCAAGGCCACCAAGGTGAGCACGGCGAAGGCTGCTGCTCCGGCCGAAGCGAAGGCCACCCCCGTCGCGGCTGAGAAGGTCGTGACGACCCCCACCGCCACGAAGCAGTAAGGCGGCGTCAGCGAGGCGGGCGGAAGGGTAGTCGTTCGAGCCAAACCTTCCGCAAGCCTTCAGCGGCTTCTCAAGAAAGCAGCCGACCGATAGGTCGGCTGCTTTGTTCTTGGCTATCGCGATCGGTGACTTCTGTCCTGAACGTGATCGTGACGCCGGCTGCCAGGCGCGGCCGTTTGGGCTCTTACCCGGCGAGCGCCATCAAATCGCTCGCGTGGCAGACCAATTCATCCCAGTTCAGTGCGCCGTGTAATTGGGCCGCAAGATCGAGGCCACTCGCGAGGTGGGATGCGTAACTCTATGGCCAGGTTCTGGCCATGCAGATGGCCACAGCGACCGGCCCTGCCCGACCCCTAAGCGGTCCTTCAGTCTCGCCCAAGGTAAAGCCCATTAATAAACCTATTAGACACTTTTAGCCGCTCAAATCTTGCATCGCGTGTGGTTTTTGTGCAGACACGCAGGGGTGACCAGGATTTTTTAGTTATCGCCCGGTTTCTTCCGTTGAGATCGGGCCGCTGGCCGCCAATCCTGCCGGCGCCGAGCGCGGACCCAGCGCGCCGAGAACGCGAGACGAAAAATCCCCCGCTAGCATGCCTGGGGGGATTCGGACGTTGCTGTCTCAAGACACCGAGGGGCGTAGGTCACGCGTCCTCGGGCGTTGCTGTGACAAGTCCGGCGTCGCATCGCCGCCCGGGAGTGATTCCCGCACGCCTGAGGCTATGCGTAGGTTTGCGTAGTTTCAGGGAAGCGGAGCGTGCCCTGGGCAGGGCCGAGATAGACGAACCGCAGGTGGCCTTGAGTCGTGCAGCCTTGTTGGACGCGGCAGCAATCTTCAAGTCCCTGGCTTGATGGCTGCTTATGGCCGAACTCCGCCGTCGGCTCACCGTTCGAGGACCGACGGCGGTCATCGGTGGCTGCCGACCCAGAACGGACAACCCATTGGTCGTGGTAGAGTCGATCATCATTTTTTATCGCGTAGCCTTATGTCGTCACCCGTTGAACGTGGTCCGGTCGATTCAGCAGACCATCAACAGGGCATGGAAAGCGCCGCTGATGCGCGCAGTGTGACCATGCAGATTCCGGCAATTGTTCCAGCGCAAACCGCTCTGGTGGTCATGCATTATCAGACCGACATCCTGGCGTTATTTCCATCGGTCGCGCCCACTTTGCTTTCCAATACACGCAAGCTGTGTGACGCTGCGAGGGCCAAGGGCGTCAGCGTCTATTTCGCCAAGATCCACTTTCGTCCAGGCTATCCGGAAGTCAGTCCGTTGAACAGGAACGGGCAGGGAATCAAGCAACTTGGTCTTTTCGTCGACGACCAGATCTCGCCGGAACTCGGCCAACAGGCCACCGAACCGCTCATCATCGCGCATCGTGCCAGCGTGTTCTTTGGTACCGACCTGCAGGTGCGGCTTTCCGCGCAGGGTATCGATACCCTGCTCATGGTGGGCATTGCGTCGACCGGTGTGGTGCTGTCGTCGGTCGCGTACGCGAGCGATGCAGACTTCCGTTTGTTCACGGTCAAGGATTGCTGCTACGACCCAGATCAGGTCGTGCACGATCATCTTTTTTCAACGGCGTTCGATTCGCGCACAACGGTGCTCTCGCTCGTTGATGCCTTGCTGTTGCTTGCCTAGCATTTGCTGGCATTTCGTGTCGCCGGCGTACTGGCAGCTCACGATGGCCGTGAAGTCGACTGCTGACAAGGGCTATAAAGTCTCGGTCAAATATCCGTTCGACACGAGCTGGAGGGACCGGGAAATGCGGCTGCCCGCTTATCGGGCGATCTGTATCTGACCGCTGATGTCCGCCATCGACGGCGACAGGCCTCGTTCTATCAAGACGCAGGCTATTGTGTCTTTATACGGGGCCTCCCATTCAAACGCTTGATGGGGTTACATCCTGATGTGTTTATGAGAGAGACGGCTGATGACAGGCAATTGCCCGCGCCTCGACGAGGCGCACGAGCGACAGCAGCGTTTCGGTTGTGGGCAGCTTCATGTTTAAGCTATCGGCCGTGGCGACCGCTGCTCCATTAATCGCTTCGATCTCGGTGCGGCGCCCGGCCTGAACGTCCTGCAACATCGATGGCTTGTGCCCCTTGTGCTGAGCAATGGCGCCTGCGACATTGGCTTTGCACTTGGCTGGATTCACTTCGATACCGAGCCTCTGTGCGACCGACAGCACTTCAACGACGACTAGCTCTGCGAGGCGGCTACCTTCAGGCGTAGTACCGAGCTGATCGACTGTGCACCCAGTTACGGCGCAGATGCTGTTGAGCGCGGCGTTGAACGCGACCTTCTCCCAAATCGCAGCCCATACGGTGGCTTCCGAACTGCACTGGAGACCGGCGGCCGAGAGCGTCTCGGAGACCACGGAGACGATCGATCGGACGTTGCCGTCAGCGGCCATGAGTCTAACGATACCCTTGCCATGTGAGTGCACGTGGCCAGGCGCAACCATGTCGGCCGGCCAGGTGGTCACGCCGATGAGGATGCGCTCTGGCGAGACGAACTCGCTGATCTTCTCAACGTTGCCTAACCCGTTCTGCAGGGACAGCACATGGACATCCGGACCAATCAGGTGCTTGACGCCTTGGAGCGCGGCGCCAGTGTGCAGGGTCTTGGTAAAGATCACCAGCAACTCGGGTAGTTCCTGAGCTTCCCCAGGTCGGCAAATCTTGAGCGTCTTCACACGCCGATCGCTGTTGTCCGTGACCAATCGCAAGCCATCCGATTGGATTGCGCTGATGTGTGCATCGTTGATATCGATCAGAGTGACGTCATTGCCGCACTCAGCGAGCAAGCCGCCAAACATTGAGCCCATGGCGCCAGCGCCGACTATGGTAATTTTCATGATTTCCCTCAGAATTTCAGCTAGTGATTGCCACCGCGGAACTCGGCTTTAACAGCCCCTCACGCTTCGGGATGTGACGCGTGACGACAAGGAGCGCGAGCATCGCGAAGACCATCGCGGAGCCAAGTAGTGCGAGATAAGCCATGGCACCACCGGCCGTAATGACCGCTGCCCCTGCGAATGCACTGAGGATCGCACCCAGTCGTCCGAAGGCCAGCGCGGACGCGGTGCCGGTCGCTCTGACGCTGGTGGGGTACATGAACGCGCACAGCGCATACATGGTGGACTGCACTGCATTGACGAACATGCCATGCACACCGAAACCGAAGATCAACAGGTGCGTGTCGCGCCCGACATTCAGGGTCTGCATCGCGAATGCACTTGCGGCTGCACCGGCGCAGCACAGCACCAAGGGCCAACGTGACCCGAATCGCGTTATCGCAACAGCACAGACCAACGCGCCAATAACGCCTCCGAGATTGTAGGCGGTCAACCCCGAGCCAGCGACGGCCATCGACAATCCTTCTGATGCCAACATCGTCGGCAGCCAGCTAAAGGCGCCGTAGACGGCGGTAAGACACAGGAAGAACGCAGCCCAGGTTGCCAGAGTGTCGCGCGCCAGACCATCTGAGAACAGCGCGCCAAACCCGGCCCGCTCTTCTACGCCCTGTTCCGCGGCGTCGGTGTACGTTGCATTGGCGGCCATCGGATGGCCCATACGCCCTAGCAGCTTGCCCAACTCATCCCAGCGTGCCGGATGGCGTGCCAGGAATCGAGGCGTCTCTGGCAAGGTGAACAGAAGAATGATAGCCAGCGCAATTGGAAAAGTTCCACCGATAAAGAACAGTCCGCGCCAGCCGAATGCCGGCAGGATTTCACCGGCAAAGAGGCCCGCCAGCATGCCGCCGAGCGGCACGCACACAATCGTGGCCGTGACTGCGAGCGTCCTGCGGCGCGCCGGCGTGAACTCGGCCGTGACCGTGGTCGAACTCGGCAGTGCGCCACCAATGCCCAGGCCGGCGACAAACCTAAGTGCGGCCACGGTCAGGACATCGGGCGCGAGGCCAATGGCGCAGGTCGCTGCGCCGAAGACAAAGACGCTGGAGATGACCGCCATCCGACGTCCGAATCGGTCCGCGAACAGGCCTGCGCAGGCGCTGCCGATCCCCATGCCAATGAGGCCAGCGGCAACCGCTGGGGCGAAGGCGCTTCGCGTGATGTTCCACTCCTTGATCATCAACGGAATCGCGAAGCCGATGAGTTGACCATCAAAGCCGTCCATCACAATGGACATGGCTGCCAGGAAGACCACAATCTTTTGCATGGTCGTATAGGCGCCATCGTCGAGCAGACGACCGATATCGGCATTGCCCTTGAAGGGAACCGCTTGGGGGCTCATGCGCGTACTCCCAAGTTGCAGGTCGTGGGCAGCATGCGCTGGCATTGGCCGCGCGATGGAAAAGCTTGCGAGCCAACGGCTGACGGGGTTCGATCGATCATGTCTTGTCTCCTGATTGAGCGCTCTGGCGTCCGCGCGCCCTGGTAGTAGCAGTAGAGGTGTCCAACCTGTACGCCTGCCGGAAAACTGCTTTATCGAGAAAACGGCATTCCTCACCACATAGCTTTCGAACAGCCTCCGCCTCTTCCCGGGCGGTCTGACGGACTGAATCTCAGTCGTCGAGCGCGTCGAATGGCAAGCCGACATAGTTCTCGGCCAGCGCTGTCAAAGCAGCACGCGAGCCGGTTACGTAGTCGAGTTCGGCGACCTGCACCTTGTGCTGGAACTCGTCCGCGTTGGGGAAGCGATGCAGCATCGAGGTCATCCACCACGAGAAGCGTTGCGCTTTCCAGATGCGCCGCAGTGCGGTTTCGCTGTAGCGCTCGAGCAGATCCTGACGGCCGTTCTTGTAGAACTTGCCGATGGCCCTTGCGAGCACTCGTACGTCGGCCGCCGCGAGGTTCAGACCCTTGGCACCCGTGGGCGGCACTACGTGCGCCGCGTCTCCCGCCAGGAACAGGCGGCCGTACTGCATCGGCTCAGTCACGGAACTGCGCATGCCGACCACGGTCTTGCTGAATATCTGGCCCTCTTTGGGGGCCCAGCCGTCACGCGTTGCCAGGCGTTCGCGAAATTCACTCCAGATACGGTCGTCGGACCAGTTTTCAATTTTGTCGGTCGGCTCGCACTGCAAGTACATGCGTTGCACATCCGGCGAACGCGTACTGACGAGAGCAAAGCCCCTATCGCTTAAGGCGTAGATCAGTTCGTCTGATGACGGCGGTGCCTTGCACAGGATCCCGAGCCATCCGAAAGGATAGAGCCGCTCAAACCCGCTAAGCATGCCTTTCGGAATCGATGGGCGACTAACCCCTTGCGTGCCATCGCAGCCGGCGATGAAGTCGGCTTCAATTGTCTGCAGATTGCCGCCCCATTGACGAAATCGCACGCTCGGTGCCGTCGAGTCGAGGTCGTGGATGCTGACATCGGTCACTTCGAACCGAATGTCGCCACCCGTCGCCAGGCGCGCTTCCACCAAGTCCTTGATCACCTCGTGCTGTGCATAGACCATCACAGCCTTGCCACCAGTGAGTTCTGGAAAATCGATGCGGCGGTCAATGCCGTTGAAGCGCAGGATGGTTCCTTCGTGCCGAAAGCCCTCGCGCTCCATACGCGCGCCAACGCCAATCTCTTTCATGAGATCAATCGTGCCCTGCTCAAGCACGCCGGCGCGGATCGTGGCCTCGATGGCTTCGCGGCTGCGGGTTTCGAGGACAATCGACTCGATGCCTTGCAGGTGCAGGATGTGGGACAGCAGAAGCCCGGCCGGGCCGGCACCGATGATGGCAACTTGTGTTTTCATTCCGGTGTTTCGCTCAGAAGGGGTAGTGACGCGGGGTCGTTTGAACGGTCACCCATCGCAGATCGGTGAAGGCCTCGACACCGGCTTTCCCGCCGAAATGTCCAATGCCACTGCCCTTGACGCCGCCAAATGGCATCTGCGCTTCGTCGTGCACCGTGGGCCCGTTCACGTGGCAAATGCCGGACTCGATGCGTCCCGCTACCTGGATGGCGCGCGCCACATCACGGCCGAAGACCGCGGCTGCGAGGCCGTATTCGTTATCGTTGGCGCAAGCGACCGCCTCTTCCACGCCACTGACACGCACGATGCCTTTCACGGGGCCGAAAGCCTCCTCGCGGAAGATGCGCATGTCCGGCGTTACGTGGTCGAGCAGGGTCGCGGGCATCAGCGTGTCGTTCGCCTTGCCACCCGCCACGAGCTTCGCGCCTTTCATAAGCGCATCATCGATCAGTTCGTTGCAGCGTTTTGCCGTGCTCATGTCCACGACTGAGCCGAGAACCGCCGGGCCAAGACGCGGATCACCGAGCGGAAGACTCGATGCACGTGCGCTCAACCTGGCAACGAAATCATCGGCGATGGCCGAATCGACGACGATCCGCTCGGTCGACATGCAGATCTGTCCCGAATTGGCGAACGCACCGAACACGGCCGCGTTGACGGCAGCATCGACGTCGGCGTCGTCGAGGACGACCAGCGGCGCCTTGCCACCGAGTTCGAGAACCACGGGCTTCAGGTACTTCGCGCAGGTTGCGGCAATGAGCTTGCCCACGTGGGTTGATCCCGTGAAGTTCACTCGTCGCACAGCCGGGTGCGAAATCATGGCCTCCACTACAGCAGCCGCGTCGGCCGGCGCATTGGTGACAAAGTTCACCACGCCCTTGGGTAGCCCGGCCTCTTGCAGCGCCTCGATGATGAGGCCGTGTGTCGCCGGACAGATCTCGCTGCCTTTGAGCACCACCGTATTGCCACAAGCCAGTGGCGTCGCGATGGCCCGTACAGCCAGGATCACGGGCGCGTTCCAGGGAGCGATGCCCAAAACGACTCCCGCAGGCTGTCGTACACCCATGGCGAGGTTGCCCGGCACGTCGGAAGGAATGATCTCGCCGCCGATCTGCGTGGTCAGCGATGCGGCCTCGAGAAGCATACCGGCCGCAAGGTGAACGTTGAAGCCTGCCCAGATCGCCGACGCGCCGGTCTCGGACGCTATTGCAGCCGCGAATGCCTCGGCTTTCGCTTCGAGCGCTTGTGCGGCCCTCGTCAGCATCGTTCTACGCTCGGTTGGGCCCGTGTGCGACCAGGTCTTGAAGGCCGCGGCGGCAGCGTCGACGGCCGCGACCGCGTCTTCCTCGGTGGCCGCGGGCGCGACCGTCGCAACGCTGCCGTCAAGCGGATTGCGCCGCTCGAAGGTGGCGCCATTGCGGGCCTGGACTTGCTCACCGTTGATCAGCATCGAAATCTTCATTGGTTTGTCTCCGGAAGGTCTTGTATGGAAGCGGGAGTGGGCGGTGTGTTCAGGCGACCTGAACCTCCACGACGTTTGGCGCCTTGCCGGCCAGGGCAAGGTCGAGCACCGTCCGCAAATCGCCGGAATCGCTGACGAGTGTGGCGGCGCATCCCATGCCCTTTGCCAGCGACAGGAAATCGATGTCGGGCAGTTCCGTTCCCTGAACGACATCGGTTGCGGAGAACCCGAACACGGGCGCGAAATCTTGTAGCGCAGCGTACCGACGGTTGTTCAGGATCACGAAAGTGATCGGCAGCTTGAGTTGCGCTGCGGTCCACAGCGCCTGTATCGAGTACATGCTGGAACCGTCGCCCATCAGGCAGATGACGCGGCTGCCCGGTTTGCCGAGCGCTACGCCCACTGCTGCCGGCATGCCGTAGCCGAGACCGCCGCTGTCCATCGTGAAGAAAGTTTCGCTGCGGGTGATTGGCAGATAGGCTTGCATCACCGGGCGGGCGCTCGGTGCTTCCTCGACCACGATGTCCTCGGGCGCTTTTACTTCCGCCAACGTCTGAAGGACATAGGCAACCGACATCAACGGCGAAGGCTCTGCCTTTGGCGCGCTGATCTTGGCCGGCGGCGAGGCTCGAATCTGGGGCGCCGGGCGGGCGAGCAGATCAAGAACTCCAAGGCGGATGCTGCCGACAGCCGACATTCCAACCGGCGTCCAAGCCGCGGTATCCGGGTCCTCAGTTAGCTGGCACAACGTAGCTCCGCTTGGGATGTGTGGTCCCGCGCCTTCGACGTGATACGCGAACGCGGGCGCACCAATGGCCAGGATCAGGTCATGGTCACCGAGCAGTTCGACGATCCGCTCGCGCATTGCGGGCAGGAAGCCAGCGAACAACCGATGATCTTCGGGGAAACTACACCGGCCCGACATCGGCGCTGCCCACACGCGGGCGTTGTGCGCCTCAGCAAGAGCAACGACCTCGTTCCACGCGTTGTCCCGATCGATTGCGGCACCTACGACGATCGCCGGTCGATGACTTGCATCTAGCGCGTCGCCGATTTGTGCCAGAACGGCAGGCTGCGGGCGAAGTTCCGTACTCACAACCCTTGCCGGCACGAACTCTGCTGGTTGGTCCCAGTCGTCTACCGGCACCGACACGAGCACGGGGCCACGCGGCGGCATCATCGCGATGTAGTACGCCCGCGCGATGGCCTTTGGCACGTCTTGAGCGCGCGCAGGCTCGATGCTCCATTTCACATAGGGCTTGGGGAGTTCAGTGGCTTGGGCGGAAGACAGGAATGGGTCGAAAGGGAGGATCGAACGCGCTTGCTGGCCTGCCGTGATGACCATCGGCGTGCGATTTCTATGAGCCGTAAAGATGTTGCCCATCGCATTGCCCACGCCTGCTGCCGAATGCAAGTTCACGAAGGAAGCATTTCGCGTTGCCTGGGCGTAGCCATCCGCGATGCCGACCACGGTAGCCTCCTGCAAACCCAGCACGTAGCGGAAGTCGCTTGGGAAATCGCGAAACATCGGGAGCTCAGTCGAACCGGGGTTCGCGAACACGGATGTCATGCCGAAACGACGCATGAGGTCGATGACGGCGTCGCGAACGGTGACGGTGCTGGGTTGCTTGGCTGCTTCGACGACGGCGAGTGGTACGGGTCCGGTCATTTCGCGCTTTCCTTCTGTTGTGCGCTGGACGGGTCGCAGCGCTTGTCTCGATGGCGCAAGTGTGAAAGCTCATCACTCTCATGAAAATTGCTTTTTTGAGAGAAAGTCATTACCGTTAGGCATGACTTTCGATCTCCAATATCTTGTCGCCTTCAACGCCATCGTTTCGTCCGGAAGCCTTGGTCGCGCGGCTGACGCCTTGAATGTGACGCAGCCGGCTCTTAGTCGCACGATTCGCCGGCTCGAGGAGCAGGTTGGCGCACCTCTGTTCGAGCGTCACTCAAAGGGGATGCAGTTGACGGATGTGGGCAGGGCGTTGCAGCCCCACGCGCTCCTTTTGCAGCGCGAGTCTGAGCATGCGAGTGAGGACATCAAGGCGATGCTGGGCTTGGCAAAAGGAACGATTCGCGTCGGCGCAGTCGGCAGCATCGCCTGCCTGGTGCTTCCATTGGCAATCGGCAGCACATGCAAGAAGTGGCCAAATCTTCAAGTCCAGATCATCGAAGGAGTCTGGGATCGCCTTGCTGATGCGCTTGTCTCGCACGAAATCGATCTGGCGCTGGGGGCCGACATTGAGGACACTGACGAAATCGTCGCTGTCAAGGATTGCCGTTGGGAGGACACCAGCTACGTGGTTGCTGGTCGGCGCCATCCTTTGCGAAAAAAACCAAATCTCAAGCTCGTTGATACGCTGCAAGAGCGTTGGGTCATGCTTCCGAAGGGAACCGCGCCTTTCGAGCATATGAAGAAGGTGTTTTCGCGACAGAACCTGGCCTTGCCCAACGTCGTCGTCGAGACACGCTCCGTCACTGCGCTCAAGAGCTTGATTGGCCGTTCAGGTTTCCTCGGCTGGATGCCCGAGCCCATGTACGACGCCGAGCGCAAGGCGGGACTCATCGACGCTCTGGAGATACCGGGCGCCAGCGACAAGAGAGTTCTGACTGCATTCCGTCGAAGGGCCGGCATGCTGCCCGGTCCTTCGATCAAGCTTCTCGAGGAACTGCGCGCTCTAACGGCGCAACTATCATGATTGTCGTGGCGCTGGGTCAGGCCGGTCTCTGTCGGATGCCCTGCGCGAAGCCGCGGCCGTCTCTGACCGACCCTTTACCGACATACTGGATCCGATTTCGATGTGTCTGTTCACTGGCAGAGAGCGGGCGTTCATCACCTTCAGCAGATCGTCATCGAAAGTATGGTTATCTCGCAGCCTGGAACAAGGCGAGGATGCTCCTGCATCGCTTCTCGGCATCCTGAGAAGCTGCTCATTATTTCCATGACGCTGAAGAAGGACACGTAGGTGTGCGGGTCGTCTAGCCGAGCGGTTCCTTGCACGGCAATGCCCCTTCTGGCAAGGTTACGATTGCCAGCCGATTGCCGATCGCCCACCGATTGACCAATCGGTGTCTCACATCAAAAGGAAACCTGACCTGTCGCTGCTGCAACCATCCGCCCGACGCGATCTGCTGATCTTGTGGCTATCTATCACTGTGGCCGCTTTTGTGCTGGGGTGGCTGCTGCTGCTATTGAGTCGCCAAGGCGCCGGCCCCCAGATTGCGCGTGCGCGCCAACTTACCTCGATCAGTTGCCAGACCCTGCAGGCCGGCGCAGCACGCGTTCGCCAGCAACTTCCATCAGAGGACGATCGACGCGAATCCATGGACCTGGCTGCGGCGCAGGCGGTGCTCGATCTGGCGCTGCACGACCAGCCGGGCATGGAAGGCGGTTACTGGCGCGCGAATGCAGGGGTGGTGGCCTACGCCTTCCCGACCTACTAGCTGCTGCAATTCAGGGTTTTCAGTGCGATCCGCATATATGAAGCTAGCCTAGATCTTGACCTCCCGAAAAAAATGAAGGGAAGTCAAGATATGCGTGATTACACGGCTGTCGAATGGTTACTTGACCGCCGGAAAGTCCAGAGTCGTATCGTTGACGCGATTGAAGATGTTGGTCGTCAGAATCGCAGTGACTGCGAGAATCGATTCAGTGACTTGCGAATCGGTATAGCCAGCCCGGCGTACGTTATCCAGGCTGCTCTGCGGAACGGTACCGGTTGTGCGAACGAGGGTCAGTACGAACTTTACGAGCGCGTCGAGTTTTGCATCAGAGCTCAATCCGCCGGCGCGCAGTTCAAGCATCTGTTCAGCAGTAAAACCCGCCATTTTGCCGGTCAAAGTATGTGCTGCGAGGCAATAGTCGCAACCGCTGTTTTCGCTAATAGCAAGGTTGATTGCTTCCAGCTCTTTCGCAGAAAGCTCGCCGCTGGATTTCAAGGCTGCGTTTGTCGCCAACAACGATTGGAGCACGACGGGAGATTGCGAACCAATGCTCGCGTACGCGTTCGGAACCTTCCCTAGGCCGCGTTTGATGTTGGCGAACAGTTCCGCAGTCAGGCCGGTGGCGGACGTGATATCGATCGTGGACATACGAGTCATTTGGATTCCTTTAGTAAGGTTAAGCTACGGGGATGGGGTTCTCGGCGAGGGACTGGTTGAACTGGTCGACCAACGCGTGTTCCTGGGAACCAGGGTTGTTGCGCAGCGGCATCGCGACATCCACCACCACCTCGGTGGTGGCGGTCTCGAGCTTCCACATCGTTTCACCGATAAATGCAGGCAGCGGCATGGCGCGTGGGACGGGAGGCAGTCGATTTTTCACAACTAGCTCTACCCTAACGACGACAAGGCCGTGTTCGAAGATAATTCGCCAAACATTGCTTTCGCCTCAGCGTAACAATCGTTCGCTAGCGCAATAGTGTTTCGTTGGTAGACTTTTTCGGACGTGAGGCCGAGGGTTGGCGAAAGCGAGGAAACGGAAAGTAGGGGTAGAAGCGTGAACCGATGGATGAGATTCTTTGTCGCTGCGGGACCTGTCAGTTTTTTTGTGTGCAGGGCAGTTAAAGGCTCACTATCATTTCGACCGGTGAGCCGGCATTATCTCAACGATGTGGATGGGTGAACCGTTCCTCATAGTGGATCGCAAACTGGTTCATGGCAGCCTTCCAGTCATGCGTTGAACTGCCCCACTTCCCCGTGATGTTGCGCAGGGCCAGCCACAGTAGCTTGGTCGCCGCCTCGTCGCTGGGGAAGTGGCCCCGCGTCTTGATGATCTTGCGCAACTGCGCATTGATGCTCTCAATGGCGTTGGTAACCGGCATGATAGGAGCCGGTGCCCCTCCTCCTCACCGAGTAACTTGGTGTATGGTTAGACCATCCGGGACAGGGGCACCGGGGAGCACTTCGGGTGGGCAGGCCGTTCATATACGTTGAGCCGCGAGCTCGTGTTAGTAGTTGGCCGCCCCTGCGACCCGCCCGGTTGCGCTGCGAGCGCGAATCCGTAGTTGTCGTGCTGTCCCACCGGCTCCCATTTGCGATGTTTCCCATGGGAGACGCCAATGCGAGTGATAGGACTGGATGTATCGCGATCGGTAGCTGAGATCGCCTATCTGGAGAATGGCCTGCTGCGCGCCGGTGGGCGCGTCGGACTGCGACGCGATGAGCTGGAGCGCTTTGCCGCCAAGCTAAAGCCCGACGACCACGTGGTACTCGAGGCGACCGGCAATACGATCGCTATTGCGAATGTGTTGAGAGGCCATGTCGGCAGGGTGATCGTCGCCAACCCGCTGCAAGTCCGTCTGATTGCGGAAGCCCGCGTGAAGACGGATAAGATCGATGCGACGATCCTCGCGCAACTCTATGCGAGTGGCTTCCTGCCCGAGGTTTGGATTCCAGACGAGACCACGCAAGCGATGCGGCGGCAGGTGTCGCGTCGAGCCCAGATCGTGCGGCAGCGGACGCGGCTCAAGAATGAGATTCACGCCGTCCTTGCCGCACATCTCATCGAGCGGTGTCCGGCGACAGACCTGTTTGGCAAGAAAGGGCGGGCCTGGCTGAGCTGGCAGCAGCTACCCACGGATGAGCGCATCGGGATCGACCAGCGGTTGCATGAGCTGGACCGGCTGGCAGAGAATCTGCAGGAGGTCGAGCGCATCCTGGCCCAATCCGCTATTCAGGACGACAGGCTGCGCAAGCTCCTGACCATCACCGGCGTCAACACCACCGTTGCGATCGGCTTGCTCTCCGCCATCGGCGATATTGCTCGCTTTCGCTCGCCGGAGAAATTGGTCAGCTACTTTGGCCTCAATCCTTCGGTCTACCAATCCGGCTCGCACCCAGCAAAGCACGGACACATCAGCAAGCGCGGACGCTCCTACGCGCGTGCCATGCTAGTTGAGGCTGCCTGGGCCGCAGCGCAAACGGCCGGCCCCATTCGTGCCTTCTTCTTGCGCATCCGGGATCATCGCGGTCAGCAGATCGCGGCTGTTGCCACCGCGCGCAAGCTGGCAATAATCGTCTGGCACGTCCTCACGCGTAACGAATCCTTCGCGTGGGATCGCCCAGCGCTGACAGCGCGAAAGACCCGTGAGTTGGAATTGCAGGCAGGCCTGCCTCCTGCGCGCCGCGGTAGCCGCAAGGGGTCTGCCGCCGCCTACAATCTGAAGTCCGTCCGGGATCTGGAGCGTGCAGTTGGAGAGCAAGCCGAGCAGGCTTACCAACGCCTGTTCTCGCGCTGGAAGCAAGCGCGACCGCAGGGTGCGGTTCGCGCTCCCTGGCCACCGATACGGACGCCATGAACGGCGGAGATTGCCGCGGGGGCTTGTCAACTTCATCCGTCGTGTAGATGATCTTGCGGATCGCCGGCGGGAACATAAAGAATGGGATCACCTGGTCCCAGGCGCGACGCCAGGACGCGGCGATCGGGCGTACCGCTTGCCCCATTCCCCTTGCTCGAAGGCCGCCAATTCGGCCAGCGCAACCTCCACGGTGGGCGCGGTGTACACGGGCTTGAGAGCCGCTGCGACGGCCCGGCGCTCCTTCCAACTGGCGTACTCCAGGCTGTTTCGGATCAGATGCACGATGCAGGTCTGCAGCGTCGTGTCCGGGAACACCGCATTCAGGGCCTGCTCCATGCCCTTGAGCCCGTCAGTCACCGCAATCAGGATGTCCTGCGTGCCACGGGTCTTCAGGTCATTAAACACCTTCATCCAGAACTTGGCGCCTTCGGTGGTTTCGATCCACAGGCCCAGGATGTCGCGCGTGCCGTCTGGCAGTACGCCCAAGGCCAGGTAGACGGCCTTGTTGCGCACCACGCCGTCCTCGCGCATCTTGACCCGCAGCGCATCGAAGAACACCACCGGGTACATCACCTCCAGCGGGCGGCCCTGCCAGGCGGTGACCTCGTCCATGACCGCGTCGGTTACCGAGCTGATGAACTCCGGTGAGACCTCGGTCCCGTATTGTTCGGCCAGAAACGCCTGGATCTCGCGCACGGTCATGCCACGGGCATACATGGCGATGATCTTGTCATCGAACCCGGTGAAGCGCCGCTCGTGCTTGGGAATCAGGATCGGATCGAAGCTGCCGTCGCGATCGCGTGGGATGTCTACGCGCAACGGGCCGTCTTCGGTCAGCACGGTCTTGGCACTCCTGCCGTTGCGCTGGTTGGCCGTGCCGGCCGGACGCTCGGCGCCCGGCGAGTAGCCCAGATGATGGCCTAGCTCGGCGCCCAAAGCTCGTTCGATCAAGGCCTTCTTGAACGCCATCGAAGCGTCCTGGACCGCCTCGGCAGTCATCGGGCCCTTCACGAAATGGGCGATCAAGTCCTCGGGGATGGTGGGCAGCTCACGGTCAGCGGCCCGGCTCGTCTTGGTTTTGCGTGGCATGACATGCTCCTTGGCGACATGTTATGCCCCAAACACAAAATTTCTGACAGGTCCTCGCTGCGGGGTGGATACTAATGACCCTCATGCTCGCTGCTATGGCTGCGGCCGCATCGCCATGGGTTCGCGACGGCCATCACTTATGCTAGGAAGCGGTCTACCTGCATCACGAAATCTTCAACCTCCTGGAACAGGAACGCGTGGCCAGCATCGGGATAAAGGATTAGCTTTGCATCGGGTGCCTGCTGTGACAATACGAAAGAGCGATAGGCCGGTAGCATGACATCACACGCGCCGTTGGCAACGAGCATCGGCAGACGTAGTTCGCTGGCCCGGTGCAGCACGCCCTGCCACGTCGAAATGGCCTTGATTTGTGCCATGAATGCCTCGGCCGTGACGGCGGGGCCGCGGTCCAGTTGGTCAGCGATTCTCTTCAACGAGGCGCGGCCCGCATCGACTCCGAATTCGCTTTTCGAGAAGAATAGAAACAGGAAATCTTCGATGTCATTGACGGGACGTGTCATGACCTGCGGAACTCTCGGATGAGGTTGCGGCCCATCTGTGATTCCACCGGGACTGGATCCAGCGACGATCAGGCGTCGCACCAGATGCGGGGCCTCAAGTGCCAACTGCTGCGCGACCACCCCGCCTAGCGACCAACCCAACACGTCCACCTGCTTTTGACCCAGTGCTGCGATGACCGCGCATGCTACCGCCGCCATGCCCGCAATCGTGTCCGGCACGATGCCGCCCGACCGCCCGATTCCCGTACTGTCGAACCAGATGATGCGCCGATCCGCCGACAGTTCTTTGATAAACGCCGGATCCCAATCATCCATCGTGCCGCGGAACCGCTGCAGCAGCAGTAGCGGGAGACCTCCCTCGGGGCCCGTTTCGCGCGCGCAGATTCGGCCATATGGAGTGTCGATGTCGAAAGAACGTGTCATGGTGGGTAGATATATTGTGGATCGTTCTCGATGAGTACCCCGCCAAGCGTATTGCCGAATCCGTCCCGATGCAGGACATAAACGCGGCGCTTTCGGTCATGCCTTTGGTTCGCGCCCACGCACCGCCGAGTATGACGACACGTGCATGCAAGATTGTTGTCCGAAAATTGTGCGTATATGTCAGTCCGTGGAACATCACTATCCCTATGCTTGGGCGTATCTGCTTGCCACTCCATGCGCACCAGGCAACTCGCTCTCACCCAAAGGGATACACATGCCATCACAACTCGGAACCGCTCTCGTCACTGGATCGTCCTCCGGCATCGGCGCCGTCTACGCCGATCGCCTCGCGGCACGCGGCTATGACCTTATTCTCGTTGCACGCAATGAAGAACGGCTGCGCGCGCATGCGGCGAGGCTCGCGAGCACGCATGGTGCCCACGTAGACGTGCTCGTGGCGGATCTTACCGACGCTGCCGACCTTCGGCGTGTCGAGACCACCCTCGCTAGCAACGATCGCATCTCCATGCTGGTCAACAACGCTGGCTTCGGCGGTGCGGGTACCCTCTCGCAATCGCGAGTGGACGACATGGAACGCATGATTGGTGTCAACGTCACCGCCGTCATGCGCTTGTCCTATGCGGCCGCGCCAGCGTTTGCCGCGCGCGGCGCCGGTGTGATCATCAACATCGCATCTATCGTCGCGATCGCTCCCGAGATCCTCAATGGGGTCTACGGCGGCGCAAAGGCATTCGTACTCGCATTCAGCCGCTCGTTGAAGAAAGAGTTGAGCGAAAGCGGCGTGACCGTTCAGGTCGTACTGCCGGGGGCTACCGGCACTGACTTCTGGGAAGTCGCGGGTCTCCCTACGTCGAATCTCCCGGAAAGCTGGGTCATGACACCCGAAACGCTGGTGGACGCAGCACTGAGCGACCTCGACGCCGACGTGTTTGCCTCGATTCCGTCGTTACAGGACGACTCGCAATGGCATGCATGGGAGACCGCGCGCGAAGCCATGGCGTCAAATTTGTCCTCCCGCGTCGCCGCGCCGCGCTACGCGGCGCGTGCCGGGAAGCAAGACTAAAACCCTGAACCTCACTCCCCATGAACAAAACAATCGCCCCTCTGGCCTTGGTTGCTATGGCCACCCTCTTCTCTCACCAACCGGCCCGAGCCAGTGAAGCCCTCGCACAGAAGTACGCGTGCGTGGGCTGCCATCAGGCAAATGCCCGCCTGGTAGGTCCGTCGTGGAAAGAAATCGCCACCAAATATAAGGGCGGCAGCAAGGCAACGGAGCAACTCGCAACCAGCATCAAGGCCGGTGGCAGCGGTAAGTGGGGCGCTGTACCGATGCCGCCGCAGCCGCAAGTGCCCGATGCCGATCTCACCGCCCTGGCGCAGTGGGTCCTTTCGCAGAAGTAGAGGAGGCCAGAATGACCACCCTGAACATCAATGGCAAGACGGTCGATGTCGACGCCGATCCGTCCACGCCGCTGCTGTGGGCGCTCCGCGATAATCTCGGCATGACTGGCACGAAGTTCGGCTGTGGCATGGCCGCGTGCGGCGCGTGCACGATCCATATCAACGGCACAGCGACGCGGAGCTGCGTTATGCCGATCTCGTCGGTGACCGGCACTAAGGTCAATACCATCGAGAGCATGGGCGACGACAGAATCGGCCGCGCGGTTCTGGACGCCTGGATCCGGCACGATGTGGCGCAATGCGGCTACTGCCAGAACGGTCAGGTGATGAGCGCCGTGAGCTTGCTGCGCACCAAGCCGCGGCCGAACGATGCCGATATCGATCAAGCGATGGCGGGCAACATTTGCCGCTGTGGCACTTATCAACGTATCCGCGCGGCTATCAAGGATGCCGCGCGCGCGATCGCCTGAGGAGCGCCACATGCGTATTCGTGGACTGGAAGCGCTGGCGGGCGGTGGTAGCACGGCCGCGCCCGAAAACAGCGTCGCGCCGCTCTCGCGCCGCACCTTTCTCAAACTGACCGGCGTTGCCGGCGGCGGACTCGCGCTGGGCCTGGTCGGCGGTGTCGAACTCGCCCAGGCAGCGGAAGACGGCGCGAAGCAAAAATCGCCGTCGCCTCCGCAGGCATTCGTGATCATCGCCCCCGACAACACGGTGACGATTGCGGTCAATCGGCTCGAGTTCGGACAGGGTGTGCATACCGCGCTGCCAATGGTGCTGGCCGACGAGCTCGACGTGGACTGGAAGAACGTGCGGTCAATGCTGGCCCCGGCCGGCGATGCTTACCGCGATCCGGGCTTCGGTATTCAGATGACGGGCGGCTCCACCGCGCTGATGCATTCGTTTACGCAGTATCGCGAGCTCGGCGCACGCGCCCGGGCGATGCTCGTGACTGCGGCGGCCAAACAATGGAATGTGGACCCCGCCAGCTGCGCCGCCGTGCAGGGGGTGGTCACATCGGGCACGCGTCGCGCCACCTATGGTGAGCTCGCCAATGCGGCCATGAGTCTGCCGGTGCCGACGACCGTGGTATTGAAGGACCCATCGCAGTTCCGCCTCATCGGCAAGCCAATGCCGCGCCTGGATGCCGCCTCGAAGCTGCGAGGCGACCCCGTGTTCGGCATCGATACCCGGCTCAAGGACATGGTTGTCGCCGTAGTCGCGCACCCGCCCCGCTTTGGAGGCAAGGTGAAGTCGTTCAACGCGGACAAGGCGCGCGCGATCAAGGGCGTCGTCGACGTCATGCAGGTGCCCGCGGATCGCGGCGGCTCCGGCCTGGCGGTGGTCGCCAACGGATACTGGGCGGCCAAGCAGGGGCGCGACGCGCTGCAGATCGAATGGGAGGACACGGGCTCGAAGGTCAGCACGCAGGCGCTTTACGAGGAATACAGCAAGCTTGCGATGCAGCCGGGCAAGATGGCGCTCCCGCTGGAGAGTGGCGACGTGCAGGCGGTCCTCGCGGGCGCTGCGCGCGTGATCGACGCCGAATATCGGCTGCCGTATCTCGCGCACGCGCCGATGGAACCGCTCAACTGTACCATGCAGGCCGAGATTAGCGGCAATAAGGCGACCAGCGTCAAGGTCTGGGTCGGCTCGCAATTTCAGACCGTCGATCAGGCGGCGATCGCCCAAACGTTGTCGCTGCCGGTCGAGAAGGTGACGCTGAACACGATGATGGCCGGGGGTGGCTTCGGCCGGCGTGCCGTGCCGACGTCGGACTACCTGGTCGAATCGGCAGGCGTACTTCGCGAGTGGATTGCCAGAGGGCATGCCGAACCGCTCAAGGTCATGTGGAGTCGCGAAGACGATATCAAGGGCGGCTACTACCGCCCGCTGCACGTCCACCGCGCGCGCATCGGCTTCGACGAAAAGGGGCAGGTCGTAGGTTGGCAGCACGCGATCGTCGGCCAGTCGATCGTCATGGGAACCCCATTTGAGCCTGTTCTCGTGAAGAACGGCGTGGACTCGACCATGACCGAAGGCATCGTCGAGAACGAATACGCTCTGCCGATGCAGGTGACGGCCCATCACCCGAAGGTCGATGTCGCGGTGCTCTGGTGGCGCTCGGTGGGCAACACCCACACGAGTTTCGTCAAGGAGACGCTGATCGACGAGATCGCCACGGCCGCGAAGCAGGATCCCGTCGCTTGGCGCATGGCACGACTCGACACCACCAAGCATGCCCGACACCGCGCCGCCTTGCAGCTGGCCACGGATAAGGCCGGCTACGGCAAGCGCAAATTGCCGAAGGGGCATGCGTGGGGCGTGGCCGTGCACGAATCGTTCGGGACCGTAATTGCGTATGTCGTCGAAGTGTCCGTCGCCAAGGGCGAGGCGCGCGTGCACAACGTCACGGCCGGTGTCCACTGCAATCGCGTCGTCAATCCGCTGACTGCAGAAGCCCAGGTCCAGGGCGCATGCATCTTCGGCTTGTCGATGATTCGGCCCGGCTTCGCCATCGAGATGGAGAACGGAGTGGTTCGGAACAGCAATTTTCCGGACTATCCGCCACCGCGGATGCCCGATGCACCGCGCATCGACGTGTTCTTTGTGCCGTCCGAAGACGCACCGTCGGGACTGGGCGAGCCTGGCGTGCCGCCGATCGCACCGGCGGTCGCCAATGCACTGTTCCGGCTGACGGGCAAGCGCCAGCGGCAGATGCCCTTCGTCGTTTGATCGTTTGATCGTTTGATCGTTTGATCGTTTGATCGTTTGATCGTTTAGAGGCAGAGAGGCAGAGAGGCATCACGTCCTCTCTGCCTCACAATCTACTGTTAGCAGCAACCGTTTGGTTACTGTGCACCCTGTATGCCGCGCCCGCACTTGGTAGTGTTCCCTCAAAGGGCTTTGTCGTCCTCGATGACGATGGATTTGTAAGGTCGAGAACTTAGTTCATTCGATGTAACCGGGAATTAGCACCAGGATCAGTGTCGAGCTACAGAAAGAAACCTATAATGCACTTTTAATGTGAGACACCGACCGCTCATGGGTACTGACCACCCACGCGCCAGGATGCCCTATGCGCCTTGTCTGGTGTCGGCATCCGTCTGGGTGAGGTCGTATTCGAGCCGCGAGGCACGTCGTTTCGCAAGCCGGTGGTGCGACGCTGCGCATCCTAGCGTCGAAGACATGCTCGTAACGCGACCACATCGGTCGCTGGCCGTCAGTTCATTCCGTCACTTCTTGCTCGACTAGTGCATCATTTCGCCGGATGCTGCTTGGCGACACGCCGTAGGCGCGTACAAAGGCCCGGCGCATACGATCGCGGTCCGCGAACCCTGTGTCTCGAGCCACGGTTTCCATCGGGTGACGACCTGACTCGAGCATGGTTCTGGCCATTTCCAGCCGGAGCATCTCGACGGCCTTAGCCGGCGACTGCCCAGTCTCCTCGCGGAAGACACGGCTGAACTGCCGCGGCGACAGGCGCGCGGCATCCGCTAGCTCCTCCACCGTCAGCGCATTGCGCAGATTTTCCTTCGCGTAGATCAGTGCGCGTTTGACGCGATCGCTGCGCGGCTCGAGTTCCAGCAATGCAGAAAACTGGGATTGCCCACCGGGGCGGCGGTAATAGACGACCAGACGTCGGGCCACGTTACGAGCCAGCGCCGCGCCGTGGTCGTGCTCGATGAGCGCCAGGGCGAGGTCCATTGCCGCAGACATGCCGGCCGAGGTCCAAATGTTTCCGTCCTGAACAAAAATGCGATCCTCGTCGACACGAACCTGAGGAAAGGTTTCCTGCAATCGTCTGGCATGCAACCAGTGGGTGGTAGCAGTCTTTCCGTCCAGCACGCCGGCTTCTGCAAGTGCGAACGCGCCCGTGCAGATGCCCGCGACACGTCGTGCCTCGCGGGCCGCACGGCCGATGTAGGACTTCAGCCCGGGATCCAGGGGGCCCGGGACACGAATCCCTGCAACCATCAACGTATCGGGCATCGTGTCGAATTTGGTGGTCACGATCCCCAAGCCAATTGTCGAATGAACGATACCTCCGTATTGGGAGAGGATCGTCATGCGGTAGCCCTCTTCGCCGAGCTCCGCATTGGCCAGTTCAAACGCGGATAGCGCCGAGAGACCGATGACCTGGAATCCATTTTCCAGAATCAAGCCGATTTGCCGCATTGCTTCTTTCTCGTTACGTCAGCGTCCCAATGACAGTTTCATGAGACTCTCCCGCAATCTATTCCTGGCGCCTGACGCCGTCAAGTGAGCGGTCAGTGTCGAGCGCCGCGCAGCCTGAAGATGTCCGGAATCTCCGCGATTTCGTCTGTCCGCAGAGACACGACCAGGCCTATCCTTGCCATGCCTTCGCCCCTCCCTCGCAGGCGTAGGGCTCCGCCCCGGAACCGGCAACCGAACAAGGATGCCCAGCAATTCCGCATGCGACGAGCAGCCACCTCGTCCACATCGTCGATGACGAAGACGCAATCCGCACATCTTTGTCCAGCCTCCTCCGCTCCGCCGGCTTTGACGCGCGTACCTTCGAGCGCACATCGACCTTAAACGCGTCCGAGAAGCCGGACCGACCGAGCTGCTTGCTGCTTGACGTCCGCCTGCGCGGTGAAAGCGGTCTCTATTTTCAGCAGAAGGCCACCCAGGTCCATCGCATGCCCTTCATCTTCATGACGGGCTTCGCCGACATCAGCAGTTGCGTACGCGCCATGAAAGCTGGTGCTTGGGACTTTCTGCTCAAGCCGCTTGTTGATCTGAACAAGCAGATTGCAGCCGAACCTGGCATCAGCGATATCACCGTCAAGGTACACCGCGCTGCGGCTATGCGAAAGATGAGGGCAACCTCCCTAGCCGACATTGTGCGCAAAGCCGACCTAATCGGCCTCACACCGGACAGTGATGATCGTCTCCCCAATCACTTTGTCCTGAATCGACGGATTAATGACATGTGAAACCGCATGGGTTTCCGCCACATTAGAGGGCAAGTGGCGCTGTGGTCTGAAGCACCGAGGCAAGCGCTTTCTCTTCTAACGAAAGGATGTGGTAATGCAACTCACCGGGAATACCATCTTTATTACGGGCGGGACGTCGGGCATTGGCCTGGGATTGGCGAAGGCCTTTCATGCCTTGGGAAACAAGGTCATCATTGCTGGACGCCGCAAAGTACTTCTGCAGCAGATTTCGGTGGAGCATCCCGGCATTGATGGCGTTGAACTCGATATTTCCGACGCTGCCGACATCGCGCGCGTGGCGAAGGACTTGATCTCGGACTATCCCACGCTGAACGTTCTAATCAACAACGCGGGCATCATGCCGTTTGACGACGCGTCGACTCCCGTCGAGGATGCCGCGTCTCGCAGCATCCTCGACACCAACCTCTTGGGCCCGATCCGCATGACGTCGGAGCTCGTCGAGCATCTGAAGGGTCAACCGCGCTCGACGATTATCTACAACACGTCGGTGCTGGCGTATGTCCCGATCGCCACTAATGCGGTCTATTCCGCATCTAAAGCGGCGCTGCACTCTTATGCCCTGTCGCAGCGCTTCATGCTCCGCGCGACCAACGTGACAATCCAGGAGATCGCACCGCCTTGGGTCGACACCGACCTCGTCAAGAAGAGCGGCGATCCGCGTGCCATGCCCCTGGAGGCGTTTATCGAAGAAACCATGCGCGGCCTCGCGACCGAAGCGCCTGAGGTGTTTGTCGAGTCCATTCGCGCCATGCGCGATAACCCGGGACTCGGCGAGCATCAGTTGGTTCACGACTTCAACCAGCACATCGCCGATAACCCCATCCCGGTTTAACGAGAAGCCTGGCGCCCCGGCCCGGAGTGCCAGTGACCACGCGCAGGAGAAGATCTTTGTCACACAATAGCCGTGCGGTAACGGCACCCGCGGCCTCTGCGGTACCCGCCCCCGAACGCAACGACTCGCTAGTACCCGCCTTGTTTCTGGCGCTCGGCACGTTTGCGATTGGCACCGAGGGATTCATGATTGCGCCTCTGCTATCTACGATGGCAGCCGATTTCGGAATGACCGTGCCACATACCGCACTGCTCGTCGTGGTATTCACACTGACCATGGCCGTGAGTTCACCTGTCGCGACGGTCATGACGGCGCGATTACGGCGTCGCAGCGTACTTCTGTTCGCCATGACCATCTTTGGCGGAGGAAACCTGCTGGCCGCCTGGTCGCCCAGCTTTGGGCTCCTGATGGCCGCACGCGTGATGATGGCCGTTGCTTCGGGTCTGTATGTGCCCAACGCCAACGCCCTTGCCGGTGCGATCGTATCTGCTAGCAAGCGAGGCCGGGCGTTGGCCATTGTGAGCGGGGGTATGACACTGGCGATCGCGCTGGGCTTGCCTCTTGGCGGCGTAGTGGGACATGCCTTCGGCTGGCGTGCCACCTTTCTGGCGGTCGGCGCGATGAGCCTGACGGCGATTGCAGGGATTCTCGTCGGCGTCGCCCGGGATGCCGGTGCTGGCATTCCTGTGGCAACGCTATCGCAACGGCTCTCAATCGCCCGTCAGCCTGCCGTCGTCCGATTGCTTTCGGTGAGCCTATTCTGGTCCATCGGTGCCTATGCTGCATATCCCTATATCGCAGCCTACCTGTCTCGCGTGCTTGAATTCGACGCAGTTGGCATCAATGCGACTGTTTCGATGTGGGGCCTGGCGGCGGCAGTGGGTGTTACGGCGGGAGGCACGCTGACGGACAAGTTTGGCTCGAGCCGAGTGGCGCGCTACTCGCTTTTCGCCCTGGCACTTTCATTCTGGGCGCTCGCAGTGTCGGCCTCCACGCATACGGCGGGCCCGGCGCTGTTACCAGTCCTGGCGGCGATCGCGGTCTGGGGCTTCGCCGTCTGGGCGTTCTTCCCGGCACAGATGTCGCGCCTGATGGCAGCCGGCGGCCCGTCCCAGGCACCGCTCTCGCTGGCCTTAAACACGTCGACCATGTACTTCGGCTTTTCCATTGGCAGCGCAATAGGTGCGGCGATTCTGGCGACTGATGCCATCTGGGGCATTGGCCTATTCGCCGGCGCGTGTGAGATGGTCGCCCTTGTTCTCAATCGCCATGTGGCACCGGCTAGGTAATGAAAAAGGTCCATTCTATGAACAGCATCGCGAAAGCCATCATCGACGCCCACGGGGGCCTCGCCCAATGGCGGGAATTTACAAAGGTTCAGGCCGACTTGAGCCAGGGTGGGGCACTATGGGCTATCAAATCCCAACCCGGTGTACTCGACACGACTACGGTCACAGTAAGGACCGACAGTCAATGGGCGTCACACGAACCGTTCGGAACGCTCGCGAACAGGAGTGACTTTACGGGACGCCGAATCGCTCTACTAGATGCGGCTAATCAAGTTCTGGAAGAGCGTATCCAGCCCCGCACCTCGTTTGAAGGACACAAGCTGGAAACCTCTTGGGATCCACTGCAACTGGCCTTCTTCGCTGGCTGTGCTATGTGGACCTATCTGAATACACCATTCTTGCTCTCATGGGACGGTGTAGTGTGCGAGGACGCAGGGACATGGACAGAGCGCGGCGAAACATGGCGCAAGATCGAAGTGCGCTACCCAGATTCGCTAGAGGTATTCAGCAATGCGCAGGCAATCTACGTTGATTCCGACAATCTAGTACGTCGCCTTGACTATGACGTGGAGATCGCTGGCAATACAGCCGGAGCGCATTACGTCAGCGACTACATCACGGTTTCCGGAATCCGATTCCCGACTAGACGTCGCATCTATCCTCGCCTACCAGACGGTCAAGCGTTGTCGGAGCCGCTGGTCGTCTCTATTGATGTCAGCAACATTGCCCTCAGTTGAAGAGCCGCGCGAGGAAGTATCGCGCGGCTAAAGCATCCTTAACGCGGCAGCGCGCGCGGCACTACTTCGAGGACTTCGCCGGAGGCGTCTCCACGGTATCGAGGAAAACGACGTCTCCCCAACCATCCGGAACCGCAACGCAAATTCGAAGCCGTCGCAGCGCGGCATCGTCGATGCTGGCGCCTTCAGCTTTAGCTTTGGCGAGCAGCTTGACCTTGCCGGTGCCGCCGCAGCAGCGGTGATTTTGCGCAGGCCATGGCTGTTCATCGCCACTGGGTGGAGGTCGCTTGGTGGCCAAACACGTAGACCAGACCCGACTCAAATGGCTGCGTCTCTTGTCCGGCCCATAGCGGCCGTTGGGATCGTGATGTGCAGTGACGCCTCTTGGCCGGCAAGCGACCTCCGCTGGTCGGTTCCCCGTCGGCTTATGGCACCATTTAGCGTTCCAACTTTCCAACTAGCGTTCCGAGGCTGCGATCAGGCTTCCCTGCGTCTAGGAATACGCCTTAGACTGGACAGCGGCATTTGTCGACGCGTCAATGTCCTTCGCAGAGCCATTAGAGCTTTGCGGCGGCGCGGCAGTACGAGGTGCAATGTTGCGATTTTGCAAGGCGGGCGCGCCTTTCCCTTGCATCTCGGGAAAATGTGAGGCTAAACTCCTTGCTGTCAGTCTCCGCTAGGGGCTGAAGAGGTGCCAGCACGAGCTACTTGGCTGGTTCCCGTGTATGCCTTGTTAAGGGCGAGCGGGTTTCGAAGTTTCCGAAATCTTCCTGAACACAGGATCGCTCATGCCCTCGACTCTCGCGCGTCTGCGCGCCCGTGCCTTCCATCGTCAATCCGGTCGTTGCTTCTATTGCTGCTGCCCCATGTGGGAGCAATCCATGGGAGCGTTCGCAGCGACCTTCTATCTCTCCAGTCGGCAGGCTCGACACCTGCAATGTACGGCCGAGCATCTGCATGCCCGAGTCGATGGCGGCGGCAACTCCCAAAGCAACATCGTGGCCGCCTGCCGGCTTTGCAACGCCCGCCGACACCAGGGCAAAGCAGCGCGGGACGCTGCCCATCACAAGGAATACGTAGAGCGGCTCATGCGCCGGAGACGGTGGCACCACCCCTGGGTCTTCGAGAAGCTACTGCGTTCAGTCGGGTCCGTGAACCCGCCGACCCCCGCCGCCGTTGGCACCGATTGCGAATTCCACGCCTAGAATCCTTGGGTCGCCCCGTCACGACCGCTTGGCTGCGGCCAGCGGCTGGACCGCTCCCGACCCATTCCTGCCCCCCAGCGCTAGATCGTCAATGGCTTCTTTACGCGTTCAATCAGCCGTCAGATTCTGGGCAGGGAGAAATCCGAGCCTTAGATGAAACGCGGGCGGAAGAAATTTCCGCTTCCGGCAGCAAAAAACCGAGTGTCGCCGAAGGCATTCTAACGCCGCTTCGGGTGTCTAATCTCTTCCCTGAAGTCTTCGGCGAAAGCTTCCGCCAAGAGGAGTCTGGGTCCAGGATTCGGGAAGATGATTGCGTATCGCGAAGCTAGCTCTTCTCTTAATGGTCGCACGACGACGTCATGCGCTGAGAACAGCTCCGCAGCCCAGCGTGACACCAGTGTGATTCCCGCCCCGGCCGCTACGAGTCCGCAGGCTACCAAGGAATGGGGTGTATCCACAATGACGTTTGCCGCAACTCCAGCATTCGAAAACGCGTCGTCAATCTGGTGGCGCAGAAAACTGTGCTGGGACAGCAAAATTAGCCGCTCACTGGCAAGGTCCTTGACGGAAATTGCCCGCTTCGAGGCGAGTCGATGACCGACCGGCAGTACCGCGACTGCCGGACTGGGTTCCAGTGGCTCCATCGCGATAGCGGGCCGCGACAGCGGCAGTTCGATCAAGCCTACGTCGAACTGACGTGTAGCGACGAGATCCGCGACCTGCCGGGACGGCAGGCTCTCGATGTAGACGGATACATTTGGTCGGGTCGACAGAAAGCGAGCAATGGCCCTCGGCAACAGCCACTGAGAAATCGAAGGTAGCGTCGCAATACGCAGTGCTCCCGCGCGCTGGTTACGGATGTCTTCAGCGATCTGGGAAATCCGTTCGAGGCTGCCATAGATTGGCTCGATCTCACGGTATAACGCCTCCGCCTCAGGCGTCGCCACAAGCTTACGACCCCTGCGCTCGAAGAGCTTGTATCCGATGCGCAGTTCGAGGAGGGCGATTGCTTTGCTGACCGCCGGCTGCGTCACGTTCATCAGTTGCGCTGCTCCGACTACGGTACCCGTGCGCATTACGGAGTAAAAGGATTCAACTTGGCGTAGATTGACGGTCTTTTTCATACATAACTTTCTGGAATAAGCAGGCTGTAAAGAATGAATTGTCATGCAGAGGTAGCGCTTCTAAGATTCATTCACCCTGGACCCAAATCTTAGCGGCAAACCAGGGGTATGGAGATACGGACAAACATGCCCCCCGAACTCAAACATGACAAGACCCTTCTGCCACAGACGCCGCGCTGCGGCCTGGGCAGCTTACTGGCATCGGCAGGGGTCACCGCGTTCGCGATGTTCGCGTGCTTCCCGGTGAGCGCACAGGAGCCGACGCAGTCATATCCAACCCGCCCAATCAAACTGGTAGTCGGGTTTCCCCCGGGCGGATCTTCGGACGCGACCGCGCGGTTGCTGGGCGCTGCGTTGAGCGTGAAGCTCGGCCAGCAGATTGTGGTGGAAAACAGGCCGGGCGCGAATTCCATCATCGCGACTCAGTATGTGAAGAGCCAGCCTGCAGACGGCTACACGCTCTTGTCGGTTTCCTCGTCGTTCGCCATCAATCCGGCCCTTCAGAAGCTGAACTACAACATCTATAAGGACTTCGCGCCCGTTGCGCTGCTCGGCGTCATTCCGCTGTGGCTCGTTACGCCGGCTAGCATTCCTGTGAAATCGATTCCCGATCTGGTCTCGATGGCCAAGGCGCAGCCGGGCAAGCTTCCTTATGCGAGCTATGGCCCTGGAAGTGCGGGTCATTTGGCATCGGAGTTGTTGCTGTCCAAGACGGGAATCAACATGATCCACGTGCCCTACAAAGGCAGTGGTCCTGCGCTGATAGACCTCATGAGCGGGCAGGTGACAATGATGATGCCCACAGTGGCGTCGTCAATCAACCTCGTCAAGGAAGGGAAGCTTCGAGCTATTGCCGTGTCGAGCAAGAAGCGTGTCTCAGCGGTCCCCGATGTTCCGACCATTGCGGAGTCGGGCGTACCTGGCTTCGAACTTGTGGCGTGGGAATCCATCCAGGCTCCGGCCAGCACCCCCGCACCTATCGTCAATCGACTAAACACGGCTATTCGCGAAGTGATGGCAACGCCAGATTTCCGCGAGAAGCTCGTCAAGCTCGGCATCGAACCGGATTCGGGCAAGACTCCCGCCGAGGTCGCTGCGTTCATTCGCAGCGAGGCAGACAAGTTCGAAAAGATTGTCCGCGAGCGCAACATCAAGGCGGAATAGGCCATGGGTACTGATCACATCGACACGCTCGTCATAGGCGGGGGCGTAGTGGGCCTATCCGTGGGATATGGGCTTGCCCGCAGCGGAGATACCGTGTGCGTGCTTGACGGAAGCGATGACGCCTTTCGTGCATCGAGAGGAAATTTCGGCCTCGTCTGGGTCCAGAACAAGGGGCTGGGTCGTCCGGCCTATGCACGCTGGACCATGCAGGCGGCGCGCGAGTGGCGAGCACTCGCGACGGAACTGCAAGACCTCACGGGAATTGACGTCCAACTTCAGCAGCCAGGCGGAATTAGTATGAGCTTCGATGAGAAGACGCTCTCTGAGTCCGCCGGGAAACTCGCAGTATTAGGTGCACAACTCGGTATCAACTATCCATACGAAGTCCTAGATCTGCCGAGCCTGCGCCGGCTCATCCCAGAAACCGGCCCGGATGTTGTCGGTGCGATTTACTGCGAGCTCGACGGTCATGTCAGTCCGCTGCGTACGTTGAGAGCGCTGGTCCAAGGCTACAAGGCTCTCGGTGGCCACCTGGTGACCGGCGTAAGCGTTGGGAAAATTGAGCACCGCGCGGGGGAATTCCGAGTCCGGGCTGGAGACCGCACGTTCTCGGCATCGCGCGTGGTACTCGCTGCCGGACTGGCGAACAGAGACCTTGCTCCCCAGGTAGGACTATGCGCCCCCGTACGACCTGTACGAGGCCAACTCCTGGTTAGCGAACGGGTGTCGCCATTTCTGCGATATCCGTGCCATTACGTGCGGCAGACGGGCGAAGGCGTTGTGCAGATCGGTGACTCGAAGGAAGAAGTCGGGATGGACGATGGCACCACGTTGCCTGAACTGGCTCGCATTGCAGCGCGAGCGGTGCGCAGCTTCCCAATGCTGGCCAATGTCAACTTGGTTCGCACATGGGGCGCGCTGCGTGTCATGACTCCGGATGGCTATCCGATTTATGAGCAGTCCGTTGAGTGCCCGGGAGCTTTCGTCGTGACGTGCCACAGCGGCATCACGCTGGCACCAGCACATTCCGGCCCTCTTGTGGAATGGATACGTACCGGCACCGAACCGGTTGAAGTTCGGGATTTCAAGGCAAGGCGTTTCGATGTTCAAGTCAATCAAGTTATCGCCCACTGAGCTGCAGCCGACTGTTGTCATCCACGTGGAAGGACAAGCGGTACATGCGTGCGCGGGCCGGACCCTGGCGACAGCATTGCTTGCCGCGGGAATCGTGCCTTTTCGAAAGACGGCAGTATCGGGAGCTCCACGGGCGCCGCTATGCCTCATGGGTGTATGTTTCGACTGCGTCGTAGAAGTGGATGGCGCTCAGAACGTGCAATCCTGTATGGTCGAGGTGCGCGAAGGAATGCAGGTGCGGTTGCCATCGGGCGCACGGCGCGTGGAGGCAGCAGCATGAGCTCAGGGAACAATGTTCGCTCCATCGACGAAAAGCGGATCAACGAAGGCTTCACCCACGACCTCATCATTATAGGTAGCGGTCCTGCGGGGATGTCGGCAGCGACAGTTGCGGCAGCGTGTGGCCTGCGGACTGTCGTGCTCGATGAACAGCCTCGCGCTGGCGGCCAGATATACCGGAATATCACGGTCGCGCCCCGAACGGTCAAAGAGTTGCTCGGTCCGGACTACTGCCATGGCGCGTCCTTGGCGGAGCGCTTTGCAAAATCAGGGGCCGATGTCCGGTACGGCACTTTGGTGTGGGATGTGGCGCGTGATCTGACTGTTACCGCGCAACAGTCAGGACGCTCGTTCAACGCCCGTGCTCCGCAATTGGTGATTGCCACCGGAGCGATGGAGCGCCCCTCGCCGTTACCCGGTTGGACGCTACCAGGCGTACTAAATGCAGGCGCTGCACAGATCGCTCTTAAGACGGCAGCTCAAGTCCCAGACGGCAGGGTTGTGCTGGTGGGAAGCGGTCCATTGCTACTGTTGGTTGCATGCCAACTGCTAGACGGAGGAGCCAAAATTGCCGGCATCATTGAGACAACCCCCACAGAAAACAAGCGGCGCGCATTGAAGCATCTGACATTGGCTGCAACGTGCCCGAAGATTCTCGGAAAAGGTCTACGGATGCTATGGAGGCTGCGCCGTGCGGGCGTACGCTTTGTCAAGCATGTGGAAGATCTTCGCATTGAGGCTACAGATGACGGTCAACGTGTGCGAGCGGTGTCATTCGTCGAGGGCGGCAGAGCGCAATGTATCGAAGCCGACGTTGCCTTGCTTCATCACGGCGTCGTGCCCAATACTCAGATAACCAGGCTCTTGCGTGTGGACCACTCGTGGAGCGATGAGCAACTGGCGTGGCATCCGACCGTTGATGCGTGGGGTGAGACGTCCTTGTCTGGGCTTCGAATAGCCGGCGATGGTGCGGCGATCGCGGGCGCTTTGGCTGCGGAGGCCAGTGGTGCCATCGCTGCCATAGGGGCTGCGGTGGCAATCGGAAGACTAGACGCTAAAAGGGGCGAGCAACTTGCGAAGTCTTGGCGCTCCGCGCTAAAGCATCAGCAGCGTGTCCGTCCATTCTTGGATGCCCTTTATCGCCCTCCAGAATGGCTCGTTGACTGTGCTGACGACACTGTTGTTTGCCGATGTGAAGAAGTCACCGCGGGGCGCGTCCRTGAGATGGCGAAGTTGGGGTGTGAGGGACCAAACCAGACTAAGTTCTTTAGTCGCTGCGGGATGGGGCCATGTCAGGGGAGGATGTGCGGAATCACCGTGACCCAGATACTTGCGAATACCCACCATCGTACGCCGAGTGAGATTGGCGCCTATCGCATTCGTGCCCCGATCAAACCAATAAGTCTTGGGTCGCTGGCCGCCCTAGCGTGCCCCCCCAATCAAGCACCACAAAAGAAGGAACACAAGTCGTGATGGCAATCCAGAGACACCATACGAATTCGCGTCTGAGCAAGGTTGTCCGCTATGGCGGACTGGTGTATCTGTGCGGACAAACTGCCAAAGGGAGTGCTTCCGCCACCGGCGATATCGCCGCGCAAACAAGTGAGGTCTTGTCACGTATCGAGGCGCTCCTTACTGAAGCGGGAAGCAGCCCTAGCCGGCTTCTCTCTGCGACGGTCCATCTGCGTGACATCAGGGATTTTCCAGGAATGAACGCTGTATGGGAGGGGTGGTTGGCAGACAACAAAGCGGAGGCACCCGTTCGTACTACTGTCGAGGCAGCGCTCGCCACGGAGGGGCTACGAGTTGAAGTAACTATAGTGGCGGCAGAAGGAAGCGCGGCTGTATAGGAGAGTAAGAAACCTAGCGATCGCTGTCCGAACTGCTACGCGTGCAGCCCTTAAAATGTTATGCGCGTGCGTTCTCATACGACCGCTGTGGATCCGGCTGCGGTCGTATGATCTGATGCGGCGAAGGTCAGTCATTGGCCGGCAAGCGTCCCCTGGCCGGCCAATCTCTCCGACTACACGTCAATCTGGTCCGCCAAAATATGCCTGGCGACTTGACACCACATGCCGATAGGGTCAAGTCGGCCGGCGCTGTCCATCTGGCCTCAGCGGTCGCCTAGCGATTGGGAAGAGGCGCTGACAAATTCCACACGGCGCTCTTCGAGCCGGTCGAATTCCGCGTTATGAAGCATTAGGTAGGCTGCACGCCTCTCGCATGGCTTGTTCTCAAGATCTTGCAAAGGACCAAGCTTGTTCAGATCGCAATGCGTCATGGACTTGGAGACTGCCAATTTTCCGTCCGGTCGGAAAGTGATCATATATCGATCAAACAACGCATCCAGGTTGGCTGACAGCAGTAGGCCATTCTTGGGGTCGAGCCTCTGTGCGTCGGTCGAATGCTTCCACGGCACGATGTGTGAGGCGCGCAGCGCCGAAAGAACGGTCAACCGCGTGACTGCACACGCGCTATTGAACTCTTGCTCGAGGTCGGCCCGAAATTGCCCTTGCCCCAGACGCACAGCCACTTCTGCGAGACGCTCCGTTTCGGATTTCGACTTGTCTGTCAAGATCGTCTGCAAGTCTTCCTGAATATTCGCCGCGTCCAGACTGCTTTCCGGCGGAAAGAAGGCTGCGTCAATCCGTCTCGCCCAATCGCGCATCAGCAGTAGACTTGTCGCTTCATCCTCGATCCATAGATAAGACCCGCTGTAGTCCGTATAGACGTGTAGCCGATCCGGATCACAGCCATGGTCGCGGGCGAAAGCATACTTTTCGAAATCTTGAGGCGCTTTCGCGATAGAGACCTTAACGCCTTCCTTTGGAAAGCGGTACAGGCAAGCATACGGAACTTTACTCAACCAAAGCTGCTCGCTCATCAGTCCGATGTAAATGCCGCGCCAGGTGATACGCAATGTTCGTCGTTGAGCCTTCACCGGGCCCTGCGTCGTAGCTGCGACAGTAAAGCCCTCCTTCTCCAACGAACGAATGATACCCATTGCAAAGGCATTAGGCGGGGCACCGGTATAGCCTGAAAAGGCGGATGTCGAGCCACTGGAAGTCATTGGGGTCTGGCTCGATGATTTCCCAGTTCTATCCTGCAGGAGGGAAATTTCATGCTTGATCAACGCCGCAAGTGACTCTACAGATTCCACCCTCTCCAGCGAGCGATCGCCCCCGGACGCGTGGGACTGTGCAAGCTTCAGATCCCATAGGCCCCGAGGCGCCGACTTGAGCCGAAAGATTCGGTTCAAAACACTCTTCTTGCCAAGGAAATAGCTGGTGCTATTGGTGTTCTTCTCTCGCTCCAGTTCGGGGAATCGTTCGCGAACCAAGGCGTGGATCTGTTCGAGACTTAAAGCGGTCTTCATGGGCCTATTGCTGGGAGGAAACCATCATGATACCGATTCGTTGATCTGAGCGTCGATTCACCGTCAGCGACCTTTCCATTGATGGCGGTACTTGATCGGCGAGACACCACGCGCCAACTTGAAGGCACGACTGAACGAAAACTCCGATCCATAGCCGACGCGCGACGCGATCTCACTGAGGCGTAGTTCGGTTTCCTCCAGCAGTTGCGCGGCAATGCCCATGCGCCAACGCGTCAGGTACTGATGCGGTGGTTCGCCCACCAGGGCGCAGAAGTTGCGGGCGAAAGCGGCTCGCGACAAGGTGGCTTCTTTGGCGAGTGCCGTGAGCGTCCAGGCACGTTCTGGTGCTTCGTGCATCCGCGCAAGGACCCGCGTCATTTGCGGCGACCGTAGGGCCGAGAACCAAGCGTTATCTGTAGGGGACGCATTTTCAGCCCATTCGCGCATCAAGTAGACGAACAAGGACGAAAGCAGATTCCGCACCACGATGTGGTTGCCAAAGTTCGGCGTCTCTACTTCGTTACGGAGCATGCGCAGCGTATCGCTCAGAGGAGAATGCCCGGGTTCCATCCCGGCGCGAAGCAGCACGGCCTGCGGAAGCGCCCTTAACGCGGGGAGCGCCAGATGCTGATCCAGGTCGAACTGGCCGCAAATGAGCGTGGTGGCCTTGGGATCCGGGTCAACGACGCCGTCGCGTCTGGCAAGGAATGTATCGAGTGGAATGGCCTTGCCTCGCTTCGAATGCACGACTTCATGCGCACCACCGCGCGGGAACAGAACCAGTTCACCAGCACGCAATTCCAGCGTCTGCGCATCAGATTGACGCACGAAGGCATGTCCTTCCGCAGCGAAATGGAACACCACGGCATCGCGACGCTGCACCGCAAAGCCCCATGGCCCTGCCACGCGCGTGCGTACCAGCACCAGGCCATCGGCTCGGACCGCCTTTAACCAACCGTTCAACGCTTCCATGACCTCATCATAGCTGCTGAATGAGACGAAATGATATGAATTCTGGATGCATCGATATGGATCATCTTCCCTTGGGCTGCTTTACTACGGAACACCCCTCCCCGAAAGGCGAACCATGAACAGAGAACGCATTCAAGCTGCCATCGACACCATCTACGCACGCATCTTCAACAACGGCGAGTCCGAGCTATTGCCGGGCCTGGTTGCGGGTCCGTACATCCAGCACAACCCCCTGTTTCCGGATGGCACCGACTTCATCGCCGGCTACATCAAGCAGGCCGGCAAAGTGCCGTGCGAGGTCAAACGTATCGCGATCGATGGCGACCTCGCATTCATTCACGTGCGCTATCTGGACTGGGGCGGCAAGGAAACCGCAGGCGTCGACATTTTCCGCTTTGACGCCAATGGAAAGATCGTTGAGCACTGGGACGTGCTGCAGCCGGTACCGGAGACGGCCAACAACACGAACACGATGTTCTGAGCAGGCGAGGGACTCGCACGAAGCAACCCGTACGATGTTGGCCTGGCGCGCTGTCAACCTGAGTCAAAGGGAGCTGGCCCATGTCCGCCTATGAAACCGTGCGGGTCAATACATCACATGTGGTGATGACCCGGTGATGACCGTCACCCTATTCAATCCACCGATCCACCTTGAAACGGACGCGATGATGGCGGACCTCGATCGCCTTCACCGCCGTCTTGATCCTTGGCCCTGACTGGCTGTAGCCGCCACATTTGCCCGCGCCGAGTGCCATTTTTGGGTTCATCGCCGATTTGCGTGGGCAGCTTTGCGGGTTGCGTGTGGTGGTTCGTATGCAGCAGCCCGGTGTCCGGGCCTTGTTACCGTTGTCACGCTTGGCTGGGCCTGCTTCGCCGACGCCGCGGCCGCGGCGACGACCCATTCCCAACGGTTATGGCGTTATGCCGGGCAGCCTATTGCCGGATATCCGCTACACGCCGCATCCTCCGTTGCAACGCGCTAATCGAAGCGCGGGCAAACGGAGGAGACAAGGTGCGGTTCCCATTTTCCATTGGCAAGCCAGGCGTACGGCGCTGTAACGCAATCGCAGCGATGGCACTGCTGGGCACGCTGCCGGCGGTGACGTTGGCGCAGCCGCAGGCTGCCCTGTCGGCGGCAACCCCGACGTCAATTCCGGCGGCAGACCCGGCCACCAGCATCATGCAAGGGTTTCCGCCGCCACCCGACGCACAGGTCAACAGCAGCAACGCGTTTCGCTACCCCTACCTGCGCTGGGCCTTCCGGCACGCGCGCGAACTTTCGCCCACAGCAGGCATTCGGCACTCGGCACAGCCCCTGCCCATGCCGGTGCAACCCGTTGCGGGCCTGGACCTGGTCAGCTTTGAAGTCGACCGTCAGACCATCCGGCTTGATGAGTACTTGCGCCAGACCCATACGGACGGCTTCATCGTGCTGCACGAAGGGCGCATCGTCTACGAGCGCTACTTCAACGGTTTCGGCGCTGAACAGATGCATATCTGGGCATCGATGACCAAATCGGTCACCGGGCTGCTGGCTGCCATGCTGGTCGACGAAGGCAAGCTCGATCCAGAAACCAGATTGTCCACCTATGTGCCCGAACTGGCCGGCACCCCATTCGGCGAGGCCACCGTCCAGCAGAACCTCGACATGGAGGTTGCCGTCGGTTATCCGGAACACCTTCCACCAGATCTTGGCCTGTTCGGCGCGGTGGGCATCCTGCCGCGCCGCGAAGGTGCTCCGGACAATATCTATGCCTTCCTGAAGGTGGCCATCCCGGCCGCGGACAAGGCAGCGGATGTCTGGTACTACCAGAACGGCTCGCCCGAAGCCGTAGCCTGGGCCCTGCGCCGCATCACCGGAAAGTCGTGGGCGCAAATGGCTTCAGAGCGGATCTGGTCGCGCTTCGCCGAGGATGACGCCAGTGTCCAGATCGACCGCCTTGGCACCGAGATGGCCAGCGGCGGGATCAGTAGCACTCTGCGCGATGCGGCCCGTTTTGCCGAGTTCGTCAGACTGGCGCAAGCGCAACGCTTGCCAGACCACGTTGCCAATGCCACGCGCATCGCGCTGCAGCCCGGCCACAATCAGGCCCGGTTTGCGCGGGGCAACCTGGCAGCCGGTCGGCAGGGCTACGCCTATCGGGACTACTGGTACCAACGCAACGATGGCGACGGCTCGGTGGAAGCCGGCGGCCGCTTTGGCCAGAAGATCTACATCAACCCGCGCCGGGCGCTAACCATCGTCAAATTCTCTTCGAGTCCCGACACCGCGCCGCGCGCTACCAGCGCCAGCGACAAGCGGCAGACCGCGGCATCGCGCGGGCCGCTTGAATCGTCCGAGACATTCGGCCGGGCCGCGCAGGCCATCTACGGCGCCATCGCGCGCTGACGCCTGACGGCAGGCTGCCTGGCGGCCTGGCTGTGTGCGCCCGCGCCGGACGCCCGCTTCGCGTTCGTCCGGCGACTTCCGGTCTCGCTTGCGGTGCCACCTGCCGCGCCGTCCATGAAGAAATCAATAATAAAGGAGACCACCAGAATGAAGACGCCCCTATGGATGTTGTCCGCCGCCTGCGGCGCGCTGTCCGGCGCGGCCCAGGCGAGTGTCACGTTGTACGGCGTGGCCGATGCCAATATCGAGTACGTGAACCATCTCTCGCCGAAGCTGCCCACGCAGCCCGGCTTTCCCGGGCCGGGGGAAACACGTGTGGCGCTGAACTCGGGCGGCCTGTCCGGCTCGCGATGGGGCCTGCGTGGCACGGAGGACCTGGACGGCGGATTGAAGGCGGTGTTCGTGCTGGAAAGCGGCTTTGGCCTCGACGATGGCAAGGCTACGCAGTCGGGGCGCTTGTTCGGCCGCCAGGCGTTCGTTGGCCTGCAGAGCGAGCGCGCCGGGCGGATAACGTTCGGGCGCCAATACACGGCGATCTTCGACGCGTTCTCCAACTTCTCACCATCCGGCTATTCGACCCAATATGAACCGATCGCCGCACAGCTGGGCCTGGATTTCCGCTCGGACAATATGGCGAAATACACTGGCAACTTCGGTGCCTTGACGGCCACCGCCGACTGGTCGTTCGGCAACGGCGTGTTCGGCAACGGTGAGGCTCCCGGCCAGTTCCGCCGCGACACTGGCTATGGCGCCGGCCTGAATTACTTTTCCGGTCCCTTCGGCCTGGCGTTTGCCTTCAACCGCTACAACCCCACCATCCCGACCAGTGGCGACGTCGGCAATTTTCGCAAGGCCGGGGTGGCTGCCAGCTACAGCGCGGGCCCGGTCAAGCTGATGGCCGGCTACCGGTGGGGCCTGAACAAGGCGAGCAACGGTGCCACCATCGTAAGGGACGACTATTACTGGGCCGGCATCAACTACCAACCTACCACTGCGCTGGGCCTGACGCTCGGCTACTTCTATGACGACGTCAAGATGCTCAGCGGCACCAATGTACCCAACGCCTGGCAAATCAGCTTCATCGCCGACTACAACCTGTCAAAGCGCACCGATATCTATCTGACCATGGCCTACGTGCGAAATGCTGGCATCAATTTCGATACTTCGGCGGTCAGCTTCGCCAATGGCTATTTCCTCGGGGCGAACGACCGCACCATGACGGCGGTCGCCGTCGGCATCCGACACAAGTTCTGATGGGTGACCGCCGGGAAGGTGGCGGGGCTCATTCCCGGCGGCTACCCACTGATATCTTGCGGTCGACATCGCGCATGTAGGGCGCTAAGACAGCTCCCGGCAAGCCTTTGTCTGCGGCAAAGGCGCCGTGCTGCCCCCGAAGGCGGCGGAAAACCCCCTTCCCTAACGCCTTCCGCACACTCTGGCGAGCGCCGGGCTGCGCATCCCGACCCAAGCTCGCCCCACTATGGAGGGGTGCTGCCAGGTCGTGTTAGTGCTTAGTATCGCGCGATACAACAATAGGCGCAGGAGGGTCAAGTGAAAGCGATGCTCGGGCTGGTGTTCCTTTTCGGCATTGTCGTCGTTGTCCTGTCGGTACTGAAGGCGGCAGGCGCAGGCGGGAGTCCCTCTAAGCATTTTCGCTTTGCCCGCAGAGCGCCATTCTTGCGCCAGGATGAGATACAGCTCTACGAGCGGCTGAGCGCGGCGCTGAAAGAAACGCACGTCTTTCCCCAGGTCGCAATGTCCGCGTTTGTACAGCACAAGGGAAAATCACAGGCCGCCAGGAACCTGTTCGCTCAGAAGTATGTCGACTACCTGGTTTGTGAGCGCAAGACGATGCGGCCGCTCTATGTCATCGAGCTTGACGGCGCCTCGCACGGTAGCGCTAAAGCACAGAAGCGCGATAAGCAAAAGAATGATGTTCTTGCATCGGCCGGTATCCCGATCATGCGCTACACATCCAAGGACGTCGAACTGGGGACGATCCTCAGCGACTACATCACTGTTATCTCGCCACAGTCGACTGAAGGAACTGGCCCGTCAGGACCGGAGAGCGCGCGAAAGCTGCGCGCTGTGCAGGCACCCGTATCCTGAAGTTGCACCATGCAGAGGTATCTGACAATCGCGATGTTCGTCATGGCCACGAATGCCGCCGGCCAGACCATCTATCAATGCCGGAGCGCCGCGGGGCAAGTCACGTTGCAGGATGCCCCGTGCCAGAGCGACGCAAAGACGGAGATGGTAAAGAAATCCATCGGCCAACAAAACGCAGAGTATCGCGCTGAACCGTCATCCGTCTTCGATCCCAAGGGGCAGGCCAGGCTCACTTCAAGCATCATCTGCCCGTCGCTGCGCCAGTCCTACCAGGCTGCTGTTACCAACGCTGAGCGTGCCATGCTCAGCCATAATCCGGTACAGACGCAGCAAGCGTCGGAGGCTGTACAGCGCGCTGGCGCACAAGTATCCAGATACCGGTGCGAATAGCTATACGCTGAACCCACACAGCAATTCTCCTCTGAGATCTCCAAAAACACGGGCGTTCGCATCGGCGCCGATTCTGCCTAGCAGCAGTGTCAACGCCTCGGTTCGGTAATGAACCCGATTTTGTCGATGCCGCCGCGCTGCGCGGCCGCCATCACCTCGGCCACGCGCTCGTAGCGCACGTCGCGATCCGCGCGCAGATGCAATTCAGTTTGCGGCCGCAGCTTGACGGCTTCCGCAATGCGTTGCTCCAGCGCGGCGTTGTCTACCAGCTGCTGGTTCCAGTACACCCTGCCCTGCGCATCGATCGACAGCTTGATGTCCTGCAGCCTGGTGTCGTTGGGCTGGTTGCTCGCACGGGGAAGACTGATCTTCACCGCCTGATTGATGACAGGAATGGTGATGATGAAGATGATCAGCAGCACCAGCATGACGTCGACCAGCGGCGTCATGTTGATCTGGCTCATCAGTTCGTCATCGTCTTCGTCGAGCGTGCCAAATGCCATGATGCTTATCCCTCCTGTTTCGGGCCCAGGGATGCAGGCGCTCAGTTCTCGACAGCCAGCCGCATCGAACCGTCATCGGCGCGCGCGCTCGTGGTGGGGCGCACGCGGGCGCCGGTCACGAAGTAGGCGTGCAGGTCGTGCGCAAAGCGGTTGAGCTTGCTGATGACGCCCTTGTTGCCCCGGCTTAGTGTGTTGTAGCCGAGCACGGCCGGGATTGCCACTGCCAGGCCGAAGGCGGTCATGATCAGCGCCTCGCCCACCGGGCCGGCCACTTTGTCGATGGTTGGCACGCCAGCGCCACCAATGCCGATCAGCGCATGATAGATGCCCCACACGGTGCCGAACAGCCCGACGAAGGGCGCGGTCGAGCCGACCGAGGCCAGCACAGCCAGGCCCGATTGCATGTGCGCCACGGCTTCGTCGTTGGCGCTCCTGAGCGAGCGAGTCAGCCAGTCCGAGATGTCCAGTGCATCCTGCAGTTGCGGCTGGCTGGCGAGATGGTGCTGCGCGGCTTCGCGGCCGGCCATGGCCAGCGCGCGGAACGGGTTGGCATCGTTGGCGCCCAGCGTGTCGAGTGCGTGATCGAAATTGTCCGACCGCCAGAAACGCATTTCGGCGCCACGTGCCATCGACTTGAGGCGAACCAGATCCCACGCCTTGGTGAGAATCACGATCCACGAAAGCACCGACATGATCAACAGAATGATGGCGGTGGCGCGCATGACGACATCGCCTTGCGACCAGAGGTGTGAGAGTCCGAGGTCCTGCATGGTGGCTCCTGGATAGGCGGTGAACAAGCGGTGAATAGGCGGCGTTTAGCGGGCGCGGAAAGTTCCGGCAGTTCAGTCCAGTTCGAAGGTGACCGGCTGCTGTGCGGTGACCGCCACGCCACGGCCGTTCTCCATATAGGGCTTGCAGCGCATCGCCTGTACCGCATTGACCGCGGCCGTATCGAGGCGGGTGGATCCGCTTGAGCTGACAACGGCCGCTTTGACCACGCGGCCGTTTTCGTCAGTGGTCAGGCGCACGATCGTCTTGCCGGTTTCACCCGTGCGGCGCGATTGCGCCGGATAGGTGACCTGCGGCGACGAGCAAGCGATTTCACCGATTCCCACCGCGCGGGGCGCGGCGTTTGCCGCTGCGGCAGGTGCGGCTGGTGCGGGCGGCTCCAGCGCCGGAGCTGGGGCAGCGGGCGGAGGCGGCGGCGCCTCGATCGCGTTCGGCAGCGGCGGCAATGATGCTACGGCGGTCGGCGTGGGTTGCGGCTTGGGTGGGTTCGGGTTCGGGTGCGGCGTCACCACCCTGGCCTGTCTGGGCGGCGTCGGTTGCGGCGTGGGTGGCTCCGGCGCTGGCGGTTGTTGCGGCAGTTCCATCGGGATGATGCGCGCGATGATCTCGGGCCCGACAACCGCCTCGGTCAGCTTGCGGCCCAGGCCGGTCTGGATCAGATAGAGCAGCCCTGCGTGAAGGAGCAGGACGACGATGGCGACCTTGAGGAATCGTTGATCAAACATGGGAAGAGTCCCCGCTAATGGCGCTAACCGTTGCACGGCTCCGACTCTGGAAGCCACTGAGCCGACAGACGGCACTGCCGCTCTCGGGCGACAGCGCGTTGCGTACCTAGTCCAGGCGCCTGGCTGCGACCACGAGCGTGTGCAGGTTTTATCGCTTCCTGCTGTGTCAGGCTGCCCCGCGGTGGAGAGGGAGACGGTGAGAGAGGCGGATTGGATTCTGCCGATTGGGCATGGGCGACAGCGGCGACAGCGGCCGCGCCGCCGGCCGCGATGGCGCGTAGCGGAAAACGGGTCATGGCAAACGTGCGGGCCCGCACTGCCCGACATCGGCAGGTGCCGCACAGGGGTTCGTCTGCTGGTGAGCCTGCAGATGCGCGAGCGCATGGACCGCCACCACCGACTGAGCGAACAGCAGGAACAGGACCAGCAGGATCGATAAGCAGCGCTGCCGCATGGGAAGCAAGGAAAGAGGATCAGCACTCTTTGCAACTTTGTTGCAAGTCTGCCACCAACAAACCGGGCAAGCAATCGCTCAGTGGCGAGGTGGCGCTGCGCAGGACTGACGGGGATCGTCAGCTTGTCAGTTGTACTGCCACGACTGCCCCGCAGGTGATCGCGCCTTCTCTTCGCCACGCGTGTCCGTCAACAGGACCGAAGCTGGGACGCAGGTTTTGAATGTGGGTCCACGGCGTCGCGATGGCGGGCCATTCGCTCGTCTATCATGGTTGGCAGGCGCGCCTGTTTGCCGCTGAACCGTGCGGCAACCTATCGAAAGGAGTCTGGCATGAGCACTTGCGATCTGCCGCACCATGCCCACCATCATCACCGGCATGGCATGCACTGCGGCCATACGGCAATCCGGCACAACGGACACATCGATTTTCTGCATGACGGCCATTTGCATCATCCGCATGCGAGCCATGTCGATGAGCACCGGCTAGAAGTCGGTGAGAAAAATCCCGACCGATGCACGCCGGACCACAACTGCGGGGGGCACGAGCCCGGGCATGTCCACGGCCCCGGCTGCGGGCACGAAGCCGTGCCACACGGTGACCACATGGACTACCTGGTCAAGGGCCATCTTCACCATCCACACGGTGACCATTGCGACGATCACGGCCCTGTAGATCTGGCGTAGCGAATGGCGTGGTGTACTGGGTGCCGCTGAGCAGGCGGATGGGGGTGTTGCACACACCCCCCATGGCGACGATATTGGCTGGCATCCGCATCCCGACCCTTCTCGGACAATGACGAGATCATGTCTTCTGGCGGCTTAGGCATTGTGGATTCAACCGGTCAACGCAACGGATTGATGGAATCGTTCAGCCGGTGTATCGAAGTCCAATGTCTTTCGGGGGCGCTCCTACGCGCAACGCGTCAAGCCGCCCGTTGCTTCCATGGCGTTGGCTTCGGTACCGCACAAGGTCCTTCCACCTCAATGCTTGCGAAATCGGCAGGTCCCACTACCTCCAGATACTCCATGTCTTCAGAGTAATCGAAAAGGTAGTGCCTGATTCCCGGCGCCTGATGCACGCAATCACCTGCGGCCACCAGCGTCTCGCGGTCCTCGTACATGAAGCGTGCCCAACCTTTCAGCATGTAGACGATGTGAAACTCTGCCTTATGTACATGCCATCCAGTGCCGTTTTCCGGTGCATTATTCGCCCGCACCAATTGCGCGATCACGCGTCCGTTCGTGGCGGCAGCAATGCCAAGGTCGCGATACACAAAGAAGTCGCGAAGGCCTTCACCCCGGAACGCCGTGTCGGTTGGAAGCACGTGCGAGAAGCGGGTAATCGTTGTGGGTTTCATTACAGATCTCCTTTGCTGGATTCATTTCTGGCCGCCATACGGTGCAGTGAAATATTGGTGCTGCGGGCTGCGTGAAACGCTGCCGTCCTGATGGAAGCGAAAAGGCCTAGTCCGGTTGCGCGGCGCCCACACGCAAGGCGCTCTTGGGCAGTACAAACAGAATGGCGAGACCACCGATGACCATGATGGCAGCGATGACATAGATGCCGTATGACAAGCTTCCGGTCTGCCCCTTGATAAAGCCCAGTAGTGTCGGACTGACGAAGCCGCCAACCACGCCGATGGAACTCACTAGTCCGATTCCCACCGCAGCGGCCTCTTTGCGCAAGTACGTCGGCGGGATGGCCCAGAATGCAATGCCGGCACCGAACTGGAAGAAAGCGCCGAAGCAAAGGACTGCGAGGCTCGCGGCGAGCGAGGACTGAAGCCATGTGGTGGATGCCAGCGCGGCCGCCGCAATGATGAGAGCACCGCCGACGTGCCAACGTCGCTCCTTGAATCGGTCCGAACTGCGCGTCAGCAACAGGACGCCCGCACCAGCGCACACATACGGGATGGCAGAGTACCAGCCGATCTGCGCGACATCGGTGACGCCCAGTCCCTTGATCATCGTTGGCAGCCAGAACGTAAAGGTGTAGTTCGCACAGGCTGTAGCAAAGTAGATCAGCGCGAGCAGCCACACACGAGCATCAAAGAAGGCCTGGCGAAGCTCCGATCCCACTCCACTGTGCGCACTGGCGGCTCCAGATGCATCAGCACCGAGAGCGTTCTGGATAAGATCCTTCTCCGCGGGCGTCAGCCAACCGGCATCCGCAGGCCTGTTCTTCAGCAAAAGGAAGCAGGCGATACCCAGAAATGCCGTGGGCAACCCTTCAAGCAAGAACATCCACTGCCATCCCGCGTAGCCACCGACGCCGTTCATCGACGACATGATCCAGCCAGACACCGGACCACCGATGATTCCCGACACTGGAATGGCGAACATGAACATACCCGTGACGGCCGCACGGCGCGTGCTTGGGTACCAGTAGGTGAGGTACAGGATGATGCCAGGAAAGAAGCCGGCCTCGAAAACGCCCAGCAGGAAACGCACCACGTAGAACTGTGTGGAAGTCGTGACAAACATCGTAGCGGCCGATGTCAGGCCCCACAGCACCATGATCCGCAGAATTGTAAGCCGTGCGCCGATGCGTTCGAGCAGGAGGTTACTCGGAACCTCGAACAGCAGGTAGCTGAGAAAGAAGATGCCCGCTCCGAGGCCATACACGGCATCGGAAAAACCCAGATCTCCCTTCATCTGCAATTGCGCGTAGCCGACGTTGATCCGGTCCAGGAACGCCAGCAGGTATGAGAAGAAAATCAGCGGCAGGATCCGCAGCGTGATTTTTCGATAGACCTGGTCCTCGGACAGCGCGTGCCCGTTGGCATCGGCAGTCAGCCCTACGCTGACATTTGTGGTGGCAGGCATGTTGTCTCCATGTTTTCTAAGAGTAGATGGCGCATTCTTGGCGCGCATGGCAGCGCCCCCCCCCGCCTCGTGGCGGGGCGCGGTGATGCTTGAAATGGGAATTGGATAATCCGAAGCCGCTCAGAATCGGGTCTTGTCCCGACCCTTGAGTTGCAGGAACTCTCGCGCTTCTGCGGGAGTCGCGATCTCAAGGGAGAGTTCCTCGAGGATGCGACGGATCTTTCGGACCTGTTCAGCGTTGGTTTTCGCCATGACACCCTTGCCGAGATAGATGCTGTCCTCCAGTCCCACCCGGACATTGCCGCCCATGATCGCTCCCATCGTGAGCAGCGACATCTGGTGACGGCCCGCGCCGAGGATGGAGAACGCATAGTTCTGCCGGCCAAACAGTCGATCCGCTACCGTGCGCATCGTCGTCAGGTTCTCAGGGTCAGGTCCAATCCCGCCCAAGATCCCGAAGATGGATTGAATGAAGAACGGTGGCTTGATCAGTCCTTCATCGACAAAATAGGCCAGGTTATAAAGATGGCTGACGTCGTAGCACTCCAGTTTGAACCGGGTTCCATGCTCGCCCAGCTCGCGCAGCACGTGGGTGATGTCCTTGAAGGTGTTCCGGAAGATCAGGTCGTCCATCCCCTCAACGTATGGGCGTTCCCACTCATGCTTCCAGTTCGTGATCTTTCTTGCGATCGGATGGATCGAGAAGTTCATCGAACCCATGTTGAGAGAACACATTTCCGGCTTTGCGCGCAGCGGGTAAGCGAGGCGCTCTTCCAGCGTCATCCGCGTACTCCCACCCGTCGTGATATTGATCACGGCATCCGTGGCCTCGGCAATTCGGGGAACGAACTGCTGAAACAGCTCCGGATCTGGCGAAGGCCTTCCGTCGACGGGATCGCGGGCATGAAGGTGCAGAATGGAGGCACCCGCTGCGGCTGCGTCGATCGCCTGCTCCGCGATCTGGTCAGGCGTAATCGGAAGGTACTCCGACATCGTCGGCGTATGCATGGCGCCGGTAACCGCGCAGGTGATGATTACCTTGTTGTTGGCTTTGCTCATAGTGACACCCAAAGTCTCTGGTGGATGGTTAGCGCCCAAGGGCGGTAATCAGATGCATGGCAAGGGCGTTGCGCACTTCATCGGCGGACTCTTGTGTCCAGTCACGCAGACCCTTCCCGGTCCGCATGCCTGAATTTCCCTGCCCGAGCAGATCATCGAGAAGCGGAGAAGGCTCTCGCGAGTTATCGAGGTCGGGAAAGATGAGCTGATGGACGTTTCGGGTGAGTTCCAGGCCTACCAGATCGGCATTCTCCATGGGGCCCAGAACCGGTAGCCGCATGCCGAAACTCTGCTTCACGACGATGTCGATCGTCTTCGCATCACAGACACCCCGGTAGACGAGCGAAATGGCTTCCCTCCACAGCGCATGCTGAAGTCGGTTGCCAATAAATCCTGGTACGTCTTTATGAACTTTTACGGGGCATTTGCCGACTTGTTCCAGGAGGGCGAACGTTTCATTGAAGACATCGTCGGACGTTTCTTCGATCCGGATCACCTCGACCAGCGGCACCAGATGCGGCGGATTCCACCAATGGGTACCTAGCAGTCTTGCCTTGGCCGCATCGCTCAACTCGCGGCCGATCTCGCTAATTGGAATGACGGAGGTATTGCTGGCCAAGATGGCATGGCCGGGCGCTGACGCGGCGATTTCCCGGAACAGGTGCTGCTTCAATTCGATTCGCTCGGGTGCCGCCTCAATCACCAGGTCTGCCTCGGCAACCGCTGCTTTCAGGTCGCGTTCGAGCCGTAGATTGCGAAGAACCGAGAGCGCCTTGCCGCCCATCTGGACCAGATTGTGAGAGATGTGAGCCGGCGCCTTATGGAGCACTTCTTCGTTGGAGTCGGTCAATGTCACGAGGTGATTTGCGGCGGCAAAGACTTGCGCGATGCCATGACCCATCAGGCCGGCACCCACGACGGTCACGTTGAGGCGTTTCTGCACTTACTGTCTCCTAGCTGTTCTCATGTCCTGCGGCAGGTGCCGGGGATCAGGCTGTGCGGTAATACTAGAAAGCAAAGACTTGCCTGGTAAGGTCCCTTTCGGACATATTGATGTCCGAAAGAGACACAGGAGAGATCATGGCGGCTCGCCCCCCACTACTGAACGACCGGATCTACGCGCCGTACAAAATCGAAATGCTGGTAGAGGTGCTGGAACGCCAGGGCCTCTCGGCAGAGGCCTGCCTGCAAGGCAGCGGATTGGCAGTGGCGGACATTCATAGCCCCGAAACGCAAACCTCTGTCCGTCAGTACCTGCAGGTGTGCCAGAACGCCGTGCGTTTGTCGTCAGACCCGGCAACTCCCTTCGAAGTCGGTCTTGCCATGCACCTGTCCGCATATGGGATGTACGGATATGCACTGATGTGCAGCGAAACCGTAAAGGACTTCTTCAACCTGGGCGTGAAGTATCACAAACTCGCCACGCCAACCTTAACCATTCAGTGGCGGGAAGATCCAGACACGGCGGTGTGGGTATTTCCGGATGCCTTCATCACTAGCCCCTCGCCGGAACTGCGGCGGTTCCTGATCGAGCAGCAGTTCGCCCAGCATGTCACCCATCTGAAGGACATTGCCGGCGCCGGATGCCTTCCGGTCGAGGCCCGATTTTCCTATCCCGCACCGGCTCATGCGGGCCTCTATGCGACCTATTTCAAATGCACTTGCTTGTTCAACCAGGAGCAATGCGAACTCGACTATCCCCGCGCAATCCTTGACGGAAGGCCGCAGCTTGCGCACAGGCTGACCTCGACGCTGCTCCAGGATACATGCGACCGCCTGATAGGCCAGGCGAAGACTTCCACGGGAACCGCCGGCGAGATCTATCAGTTGATGATGCGCACACCCGGCCAGTTTCCATCAATGGATGAAGCCGCTGCCGCGCTACACATGACCACGCGGACATTGAGGCGCCATCTCCTTGCCGAGGGGGTATCGTTCGTTGAAATAGCCGACGACGTAAAGTGCTCATTGGCCACGGAGTATTTGCGAACAACCGAATTAAGCATCGACGACATCGCGGTACTCACTGGCTTTACCGATCCCGCGAATTTTCGAAGAGCTTTCAAGCGATGGACGGGAAAGAACCCCGGGGAATTCCGTGCGTAGTACGGAAGCTGACAACGCCGCGACTAGCGAGTGGAAGCGTCATCAAGTTCCTGGTAACTCAGTTTGACCCGACAGCGGTGTGCGTCCGTTGGGTCGCCGCAACATACCCCACTTCAGAAGCAACATCCCCCCGTTCTGGTGATGGTAGCTTGCAGTCCGCAGAAGGATTGCAATGCGCAACCATGAGCCTGGAGCGCAATCCGTGCGAAACGAGATTCCAGCCGTCCCGATCTGGCGGTATGGTCATTGCAGGCAACGAGGCGATCGAGAAGCACTTTTTGCACCCGCCATCTGCCCTGACCCAGCGACTCTCTCATTCCGCATGCGATCCAAATGGATAAATAACGGTAATAAGGGGAGATACGCCATGAAGCTGGTACGGGTACTACTGACGACCGCAGCGCTGCTGCTCTCGGTCTCATGTCTGGCGCAGGAGGCAAGCACGCCTTCAGCGCTCGATACCGAAGCTGCACGACTGCTACAGGAGGGTTCGCGACTGGCCATCGCGGGCAAGCGAGCAGAAGCGATCGAGGACTTCGACAAGGTAAGCGCCATGTATGAGAGCGCGCTCCAAGGCAGCAAGGTTAAGCTGTTTAGTGCCAGATTCCAGCCCGAGGCATTGTTTTACCTCGTGGAAGCATCCAATGCCAAGACGCCGGCCAGGGTTGTCTCCGGCAATTGGGCCTACGCGTATTACATGAAAGGCTACGTGCTGGTCGAGCTTGGCCGGCTCGCGGATGCCAAGGTCTCGCTGCAACAGGCCATTGATCTGGCTCCGCACAATTCCCAATTTCTTGCGGAACTGGCGAGTGTGTATCAACGCGAAAAGGACTGGTCTCTGGCGATGAAGACCTTCCAGGCTGCCGAAACGCAAGCGCGTGAATTTTCTCCACCGGCGCTGAAAAACGCTGAGCTTTCGCGGGCATGGCGCGGCCAGGGATATGTCTACGTAGAACAGCACCAACTCGCTGAGGCCGAGGCCCTGTATCGCAAATGCCTCGAATTGGATGCTTCCGATACCAGGGCCGCAAACGAGCTCCGTTTCATTCAGGCCCAGCGGGCGAAACAGGACAACCGGGCTCAGTGAGTGCCGGTGCGGCGCGACGGCGACCACGTTCGGCTAGCGAATTCGATGTGGTGACCAGAATCTCGAGTGTCCGCATCGGCCGACGAACCGACTAGTGCCGTCGATGCGCGAATGTCCGTTGTTTAAGTTGAAACGACGCCCGGGCGTTCGAATGGACCGGCGGGCCGACGGCCGTAGCCAATCTCGGGCGGATGACCCGCCGAGGAACTGCGACTGTCCCTGCCTGCCCTGAGCGGCCTCTGAGCTTTCTCGAAAGCGGACACTGAAGGCGAGTGCTTCCCGATGGAGGCCTTCCCCGCCTTCTTGATCCTTAGCCTTAACTGGCTATAGCCGCCACATTTGCCCGCGCCGAGTGCAATTTCTTGTAGCTGTCGATCAAGCGGTGGTGCCTGTCGAGCCCCTCCAACTTCATGCTGGTTGGCGTCAAACCAAAGAAACGCACGCTGCCGTCCACTGAACCCAGCGCCGCGTCCATCCGCGCATTGCCATACATCCGGCGGAAGTTGACCGCGTAGTCGTCCAGGTTCAGATCGTCATCCAACTGCACTTCCAGCACCACATTCAAGGCCTGGTAAAACAGTCCGCGCTCGACCGTGTTGTCGTTGTACTGCAAGAAGGCGCCCACCAGCTCGTGCGCCGCCTCAAATTGCTGCAAGGCGAGATTGATGAGCAGCTTCAACTCCAACACTGTCAGCTGCCCCCAATCCGTATTCTCGTCAAACTCGATGCCGATCAGCGTGGCGATGTCGGCGTATTCATCGAGCTCACTGTTATCCAGACGCTCAAGCAGGGCCTCCAGGCTTGCGTCGTCCAGGCGATGCAAGTTCAAGATATCTGCGCGGAACGACAGTGCCTTGTTGGTGTTATCCCAGATCAGATCTTCTACAGGATAAACTTCCGAATAGCCCGGAACCAAAATCCGGCAAGCAATGGCGCCTAGCTGGTCATACACAGCCATGTACACCTCTTTACCCATGTCCTCAAGAATGCCGAGCAAGGTTGCTGCTTCCTCGACATTGGAGTTCTCGCCTTGGCCAGAAAAATCCCACTCGACAAAATCGAAATCCGCCTTGGCGCTGAAAAAGCGCCACGACACCACGCCGCTGGAATCAATGAAGTGTTCGACAAAATTGTTCGGCTCCGTCACGGCGTTACTGACAAAGGTGGGCTGCGGTAAATCGTTCAGGCCTTCAAAACTGCGACCCTGCAGCAACTCTGTCAGACTCCGTTCCAGCGCCACCTCGAAACTTGGGTGCGCGCCGAACGAAGCAAAGACACCGCCAGTTCGTGGGTTCATCAAGGTGACGCACATCACCGGATAAATTCCACCCAACGAAGCATCCTTCACCAATATCGGAAAACCTTGCTCTTCCAGCCCCTGAATGCCTGCCCGAATGCCAGGGTATTTCGCCAGCACTTCCTGGGGCACATCGGGCAGTGCCATTTCGCCCTCCAGAATTTCGCGCTTTACCGCCCGCTCGAAAATCTCGGACAAGCATTGCACTTGCGCTTCGGCCAGTGTATTACCGGCACTCATGCCATTGCTGGCGTAGAGGTTTTCGATCAGATTGGAGGGAAAATACACCACTTCGCCGTCCGACTGCCGTACAAACGGCAGCGAACAGATACCGCGCTGCACATTCCCCGAGTTGGTTTCGTACAGGTGCGAGCCACGTAATTCGCCATCCGGATTGTAAATGGGCAGGCAGTATTCATCGAGAATTCCAGCCGGTAGCGCATCTTTGCGTCCAGGCTTGAACCAGCGCTCGTTCGGGTAATGTAAAAACGCCGCATTGGCGAGGTCTTCGCCCCAAAACGTACCGACATAAAAATGGTTGCAATTCAGGCGCTCGATAAATTCCCCCAACGCCGACGCCAGCGCGCTTTCCTTGGTCGATCCCTTGCCATTTGTAAAACACATTGACGAGTGTGCGTCACGGATATGCAGCGACCAGACATTGGGAACGATATTGCGCCATGAAGCGACTTCAATCTTCATCCCCAAGTCCGCCAAAATGCCAGACATATTGGCGATGGTTTGCTCCAATGGCAGATCCTTGCCCGCAATATAGGTGCCGGCGTCAGACGCCGGCTTCAAGGTCAGCAACGACTGAGCATCGGCATCCAGGCTCTCTACCTCTTCGATCACAAACTCGGGTCCGGCTTGCACCACTTTTTTTACCGTACAGCGATCGATGGAGCGCAAAATACCCTGGCGGTCTTTGGCAGAAATATCCGCGGGCAACTCGACTTGAATCTTGAAAATCTGCTGATATCGATTTTCCGGATCGACGATATTATTCTGCGACAAGCGGATATTATCGGTCGGAATGTTGCGATTTGCGCAGTACAACTTGACAAAGTAAGCCGCACATAATGCCGACGAGGCCAGGAAATAATCGAACGGGCCAGGTGCAGAGCCATCGCCCTTATAGCGGATCGGCTGGTCGGCTACCACCGTGAAGTCATCGAACTTGGCTTCAAGACGTAGCTTATCGAGAAAGTTGACCTTAATTTCCATGGGGGAATTCCAAAAATCCTGCTCAAAATGATGCGACCGCTATTATCCGACGCCGCGCTGGCGCATTGTAATATATCGGTGCTTTCTACAGGCGCCGTCGCATACGGATAATTTGACAAGTGAGCGCCAATTGCGCAGGACGTGGCTGGAACTTCACGCCATGGCGATATCCAGGGCAGCGAGTTGTCAAAGACCTATCGCAGGCTGCGTAGCGTACTGACCACTTGGAGGTGCCTTATTAGTCGTCGGGACGGAATGTGATGATGAAGCGGTCCCGCACCCGAGCCGACCGCACTGTCCGCGCCGCCTGCCAGCGCCTCGTCGCGGTCATTCGAACATTCGTAGGACGGAACAGCTGACTAGCAATCGGGCTGTATTCCGTAGAAGGTATAAAACTCCGCGATCGGGGCTTCGACGGCGAGCGCCTGCAGTGGGAAGGTGAGTGCCAAGTCTCGAACATTCGTCAGATTCAAGAGCCGTCTCTTGAAATCCTGCACAACGCCGAGTCTGAGCGAGCCATCGCGGTGGAGAAATTGTCCCCATAGCGATACGTGGCGATACCGCGGTTCTGCAACCCTGGCGCTCGCGACGTACGCCGCGGGAAAGCACCGCTGGTATGCAGGGAGGTTATAGAGCCACGAGGTGCCCACGACTCGTGTCACTTGTTGCCTGTTGCGCTTGACGTCACCGAAGAGTGACCGGAGTTCAGCAAGCCGTGCAGGCATGCGCTCCATGCTCAAAGGAGATGCCGTGGTGGATTCCGCATTCTGGAAATGAATTCGCACACATTCCGCGTCCTGCATCGCGTATGAAAAACAGCCAGCGGCCGCTGCAGTTCGGGAATCCTCACCTTGCGTGAGATAGAAACGATACGTCCATTCGCCAATATCCGATGTCCGGGTCAGTCCATCGACGTACTGACGCCAAATGGGATGACGCTGGTCAAAATCCCTGCCTAGCCCAAACCGAATGTAGAAGTTCGTGTAGTCGAGCAATGCTCGTTCGACGGGCATGTCGACAAGACCCGCAACTGCCCGGGCAAAATCAAGCTGCAACTCGAAAAAATCCCTGCTGTAAGCCATTGGCGCCGCCTCCCTAGAGCGTGGCAAGAGCGATGGCGACGGCTCGCATGTTTTCCTTGAAGCTTCGTTTTTTTGGCGATTGGTTTCGCATTAGACCTACAGGGAAATACGGCATTAATTTCCGGAAATGGTTACCAAAAGACCTCGTAATGTCTCTTGTGAAAGACAGGCAAATGAGGCGTGAATGTTGTTGGATTTGTGGAAACTGGCAAATGTCGCTTTATGGCCGGACTGGGGCGTCGAATCATTGGCCTTCCCCGGAAATCGGCGATGAATCTCTATTTTTGCTTGCCTTGAGCGGGCAGCGTAAGCCAATATCTTGAGTTCCAAGTATCATGGGGATTTGTTCGGCGTAGCTCCTCAAGACCACCAAGAAGAACAAACACCTGATGGACAACGACGTTCCACTCGACCCGCCGCGTCTGAGCGCGCGCAGCGAGCCTTTGCCGACGAGGTTGCCGCGCACGCTAGCCTCCGCGACACTTCTTGCCGCGCTGGTCATGATGGCTGCACTGGCCGGCTCGGGGCAGTTCGGGCGCTTGTCCCCGGCCTTCCTTCTGCACGACGTGGATCATCTCTCATCCGCGCAGCAGCAAGCAAGACTCGAGGCCTTCAACGCCGTCACCGCCTTGCCGGTCGCTGCCGTCGAACCAAAGGATGAAGAGACTGCCCTTGCAGGAATGCGGCTCAGCGCGATCGCGCGCGAAGCACTGACAGCCGACCTGCATGAGCGCCCGATTGAAGCGGCTGCGGCTTCGCCGAAGCCCGCCACCGGCACAGGCTCGTCCGTCACGCCACAGGCGCAGGGGCCCGAGACCGTCCCTCACCCTGCTCCGGTCAGCACCGTGCGGCCAGTCGCTCCGGCCAGGCACCCAACCCGGCTGATCTGGCTGACGCTGTGGGACACCGACGATGAGGATGGCGACGTCGTACGCATCCAGAGCCAGGGATACTCCCGGGTGGTCACCCTGACGCGCCAGCCAATGACGTTCGCGGTTCCTGCTGCGTCGTCCGGGGTCGTCAATATCGCCGGAATGCGCGACGGGGAAGGCGGTGGCATCACGGTCGGCGTGGCTTCCGGCGCCTCGCGCGTGACATTACCAATCATGAGCGTTGGGCAGACTATCGGCCTGCGCACCCAGGCTCCGTAAGATGGTCCGACTGCTGAACGCCGCCAGCCGCGTGCTCCCCCTGGCTTTTGTCGCGATCGCGTTGATCGCCATCGCCCAATTCTGGATAGAACATGGGCCTTCGGGAGCGGTCATGCACGACGGCCTGCAGGATGCTTTGCACCGGCTGCGCGAAGTGGCCTGGTATCTTTTTGCTGTGGCCTTCGGGCTATGGTTCTTCGTCTTTGCCGGACTAATTCATGAGCGCACGCGGACCTTGTCCGCCAGTGGCAATCGGGGGGGATGGGTAATGGATGTTCTGGATCGCTTGACCAACAAGCGTGTGCTTGAGGAAAAACTCGCGGCCGATGCCGAATCGGTCTTTATCGATGCGAACCAGCTCGCCGAGGCACTGAAAGGCAAGGTCATCGGACAGGATGCCGTGTGCGACGACATGGCAATGCAGATACGCAGGCGCCTCGCGCTGAAGCAGCGCGGCAAGCCGGTGGGTGTTTTCTTGCTCGCCGGACCGCCCGGAACGGGTAAAACCTATCTGGCCAAGCGCCTGGCCAGCGAGTTGCAACGTGCCTTGATGCACCTGGACATGACGCAGTTCTCGAAGGGCGGCTTCGCTGCCACCTCGCTGTTCGGTTCATCCAAGGGGTACGCCGGTTCGGACACCTATGGCAAGCTCACAGCCGCCTTGCGTGATGTACCCAACTCGGTCGTGCTGCTCGATGAGTTCGAAAAAGCGCATGCGGAAGTCCACAAGAACTTCCTGACTGCCTGGAACGACGGCTTTGTAACGGAAGCGTCTGACGGCAAGCAGATCCCGACCACGCAAGCCATCTTCATCCTGACTACCAATGCGGCGACCGATGCGCTCCAGGAACTGAGCAAACGCTTCGAGAATGATGCCGATGGCATGCGCCAGGCTGCCACCAACGCATTGCGTGAGGCTGGCATTGCGCCCGAAGTGCTCAACCGCATCGACCGCATCTTCGTGTTCAAGCCGCTCTCCGGAATGGATGTGGCGCGGGTAACGGCACTCGAAATCGAGGCGATGATTCAGAGCTACGGCCTCGAGATCGTGGACGGCGGCATCGCCCCGGAAGTGCTGATCGCACTGATGCAACGGCAGGCGCGGCTTGGCGGTGGCGCGTCGTCGCGGGATCTGGTGCGGGCAGCCGAGGAATCCATTGCCGACACCCTGATCGAAGCGCGACAGAAGGGCCATAGCCGTATTGCGCTGATTGCCGAAGACAAGCGCATTGTTGCCAAGCCCGTCTCGTGATGACCGCAAACGTTTCCTGGTCCGGTGCCTGGCGCAGGCTGTGGGCACGCGCTCCAATATGGCGTAGCGCCGTGTTGCTGGCGACGGTCGCCACCGTGCTGTTCGTTTGCCTCGGGCGGAATCCACCGCACCTGCGCGGTTCCACTTCAGAGGACCTGCAGGCCACGGCCTCCTACACGGCTCAACCCCGACCGCAGACCGAGCCGGCCCCACCGCCCGCCATTCCTGCGGGAGATCTCCCCCGTGCAGCGATGCCAGCACCACCGGAGGTGCCAGTCGCACATCCCAGAAAGCAGGAGGCCGCGCGCATCCAGCAGCCCGCGCCTGCCGCGCCGCGCGAGGTACCACTTGCACTGTCACGCCCGGCCGGCTCGGCTTACTCCGATCCGGTGCAAGGCGCGTCCCCTGGTGCCAAGGCTCCAATGGGCAAGACTTTCCGCGATATGTTCGAAGTTGGCGGGCACCGACTACCGTTGCCTCCCGGTACGTGGACGGTGCTATCTGATATCCGCGGCAACCGTCCAGATCAGACGATCGCGACCTATTTCCTTGGTCGCATCGAACATCAGCGACTCGCCGGCGCGCTGATAGTCCAGTCAGTCGTGGCGAAGACCTCACCAGCGACGGGGTTCCCGGTGGCGCGCTCCTGCGATGACGGTAATGCGCTCTACGTGGTCAACGAATCGAACGAACCCAATGGCAGTCAGTCTTGCTGGCTGATGCACAACATCTTCACGCCGCCGTGGACCCATTGGGACGACCGAAGCGTGCGCATTGGCCAGGCTGAACGCGCCGCTGCAGGCGAGATGTCCGTGCGCGGGATCTCCTATCCGCAGGATTTCGTAGTGGTCGAGTTCCATCGCGCCGAGAAGGCAGACCTGCTGCATGTGGCGTACCTGTTTAGTCCGGAGCAGGAACACATCAACACATCGCCGGCGAGTACGTTCCGCGATTCTGACTGGTATGGCCCGAATGTCGCGCGTGACGCCGCCAGGGTTGCCTATGTCGGGCGCCTGCGGGACTGGGGAGCAAATTGGTGGAACAGATACAAGCAAGCCTTCGCGTCAGTCGGGTAGGCCTGATGCCATTCGCCCTTGACTGGAGATGGCCGACCGTCCCGGCGCTGATGGCGGGGCTGGCCGCCCTCACGATAACAACCGTCGTGCGAGCCGATCCGCCGTCTCTCCCGCCCGGCGAAAAATTGCTGTTCCAGCCGGGCTTGCCGGCAGGCTGGCGTGGAATCCCCTCGCCAGCCAGGATGGCCGCCGAGGCACCGTCACAGGTCACGACCGAGCGTTTCGTACCGGAGAACCCGTGGCAAGCCGACTGGGAAGAACTGCTCGCAGTGACCATCTTTCTTGGCCAACGGCTGGATCCGGCCAGTGCGCTCGAGCTGGAGCGCAAACCAAAGAGCCAGCACAAGACTAGCCGCTGCCAGGCGGTGCCGCAGATGATGTACAGCGATACCGAAGCGGCGAACGGTTACCCTGCCGCCACTGATGTCGTGTTCTGTCCCGATGATGGTAACGGGAAGGCGTATCTGTCGATTGGCAAGTTCATTGCCGGCACCGTCAACTATTACGCGCTACATCGTACCTGGACATTCCCCGCCACGAGCAGCATCCCGGTTCCGACGGACGAGCAGCGCCGCTGGGTCAACATCATGACGGGGGCCATTGTTTGCGACAACCAGGCAGCCTCGAGTCCCTGCAAGATTCGTCCCGGCATCAGCTACATGGCCATCACGCCGCGCCAGGTTGCAGCCACATCGCCGGCAACAGAGCACATCATGGCGGCGCTGGCCAAGAGCCATTCCGCAGCATCGGCACAACTGGGGGATCAATCGCCCACGTTGCCGCAGCCTGGTCCGGTGCAGGCAACCAGCCTGTATGGCGTCCCGCTCAGCCAGGCGACGCGTACATCGCTACGGCGAGCCATCCAGGGAAGTGGCCTGATGAAAGCCATCAAGCTGGATCTCATTGATAGCGTCGACAGCTACACCCCCATCCCGTCCACGGCCGATGCCAGGCAGCTCGATGTCCATTACGCACCGGATGGACGGTTTAGCCAGGCCGAGTACCTGTTCAAGCCCGACGTTGGAATCGACAAACTCGGCGAGAGGATGAAGTCCAGATTCGGGCCACCGGCTGCCACTGCGGGGGACACACTGCGCTGGATGCCAGCGCCGACACTGACAATCGAATTGCGGCAGGGGGCGGGCGGTGCGGTGTTGGCATACAAGCGCGACTAGAGCGTGTTATGCATTTTTCGTCACGGCTCATGTCATAGGGAGATGACGAAACGCAGACCCTACCCAACGGACGTGTCGGACGAGGAATGGAGCTTTGTAGGTTCTCCTTCGGTTCTTTGAACGTTGGCAGCGGGCGCGGGCATCCGCTCGCGCACCGCCAGCACGACATGTGACGCTGTTATGACCTGGCACTTCCAGCGCTAATGGCATCAACGGCGGCTTCCAGCGTGATGCGTGCTTTTTCGCGCCGTCTGCGCGCGAGTCGCTCCTCGCCGGCGCTGCGTTCGGACTCACCGGCCAGTAGCGCATGAATGGCGGGCAGCCTGAGGATGACGCCGCGACTGCCCCAGGTACCGTCCGGAATTTCTGTCGGAAAGACCCATACCCGCGATACGACCTCGTCGAACGGTCGGCCCTCGGCACGGGCGACCGCTTCCGTGATCGCTTTAACCAGTGCGCTACGCGACTCATCGGTGTACTGCCCCTCGGGCGCCGAAGGAATAATCCGGTAGCGCACTGCCTTCGAGCGCTCTCCTCCGACGAATACCGCGGCCGGTCGATGCAGATGGAATACCGATACGGCTTGCGCAACCGGATTGCCCGGGTCGTACCCTTCGGCTTTGATCAGGATGTCAGTCAGTTCTTTAACCAGGCGTGCTTCCGCTTCAGGCGTCAAGGCATCTTCCGGCCACAGTGCGTCGATCATTGGCATGGTGTCACTCCTTCTTCAGGTGTTTCGGTTCGCTGATCATCGGCCTTTACGGGCAGACCTGGAAGTGGCAGTATTGCCATCATCCGAGGAATATCAGACACATACGCAAATGATCACGATCCGGATCTGGGTCTATGACGGCATCCTGGCATCGGGCGTTGCGGGACCCATCGACGTCCTCAATGCCGCCAACCACCTGAGTGCACGGGAAGCCGCACATAGTCGCCATCCTTCCCCCAAGTTCACCTGGCGCGTGGAGTCGCTGGACGGAGGACCGGTCAAGGCCGCATCGGGCCAGAGCATTGCCGTGGACGGGAAAATCGATCCCCGCAAGCGTTCGGACGCCATTCTGGTAACGGCCCCTTTCTTCTCCAACATGGAAGAATTCATCGGCCGCCACAAGCAGTTGAACGCGCTGACCTCCGCGCTACGGAGCCAAAGCGAGGCGGGCGCCGTGCTGGCCACATACTGCACCGGCAACTACCTGCTTGCCGAGGCGGGCTTGCTGGACGGCCGGGTCGCCACGACACACTGGGCCACTGCGGCGGACTTCGCCCGACGCTATCCGCGCGTCGAGCTTCGGGCCTCGGAGATCCTGATCGCGCAAGATCGCATCATCTCGGGCGGCTCCGTGACGTCGTATCTCAACCTCGCCGTGCGGCTGGTCGAAACGTTCGCGGGCGAGACGCTTGCCGCGAGGACCGCCAAGTCACTATTGATCGACATGAACCGGACTTCTCAAGCGTCTTATGCGAAGCTTCTCGACGACCACGGTCATGCCGATCCGCTCGTCGCACGAGCGCAACAGCGTATGGAGGCGACACTTCAGCAGGGGTTTCGGCTGAGCGAGCTCGCCGAGTGGCTCGCTGTCAGCGAACGGACGCTTAACCGGCGTTTCAAGCTGGCAGTAGGCCTGGCACCATTGGCGTATCTGCAGAACCTGCGCATCGAAGTAGCCAAACAGTTGCTGGAATCAAGGCCCATTGGCCTTGAGATGGTCAGTCAACGCGTCGGCTATGGAGACCTCAGCACGTTCCGGCAACTGTTCAAGCGCAAGACCGGCCTTTCGCCGAGCGAATATCAAATGCGATTCGCGCGCACTTCGATCACGGACGAGACAGAAAGCAAGTCGCACAGCCCTCCCGATTAGCAATCCGCAACGCCGCAAAGGCGGAATGCCGCGGAACCGATCCAACAAGCGGTTGATTGCGCAAATGGATGCACAGCTTTGTGTTGTTCGAGCGATGCGGTGAACTCCGCCGAAACAGGGGTGGCGCAATACACCGCGCCCGGTCAATGCCGACCGGCGACGGGCGACGTCGTGCTGGCTTCCTGGAAGAGAGTGGCGTAGCGTACGGAATGCGGGGAGATGCGGCGTAAGCTGGAAATATGAATGGACAGGGGCCGTTTGCGATGACTTCCGGCGCAAATGCCGATCCGGCGGCAGTGGGTGCGACTCGGTGTCCCCCCCGGTCTAGCTGAATCAAGCCCAAAGCGTCCTTTCAGGCGACGGCTCGCCACGATAATCAGCCCCCCATTTACACGAAGCAACATGTCCTTCACCCATCGGCTCGTCTTCTGGCTCGCGCTGCTGGGCATGGCGCTGCACGCGCCATTGCTGCCGATGACCCACGGGCAATCGGCCGAGGCAATGCTAGATCACTCGATCTGCAGCGCAAGCGGCATAAGCGTGGTCTCAGTGGCCGATCAAACGCCCCTCGGTCAGGGCGCCCCCGGCAACCACCAAAGCCTCGGCGATTCCCTCTGCTGCCTGGTCTGCGCGGATCTCGGCAACACTAATGCGATACCGCACGCGCCGTTTGTCTTTCAGCCTCGCCTCAGCCAGCCTGGCCTTGTGCGGCCGGTGTTACAGCGCAATGCCTATCGGCCTCCGAGCATTCTCCTCGCGACGGCCCGAGCGCCGCCTTTGGCATGATCGGCTTCGCCTGATCGCCCGCGCGCTGCACGGGCGCGCGCCCATGCCACGGGCGGACTACCGGTCCGCCCCCGTATTGCCCTGAACACCATGAATCCGATCCTTCGCGCCGGCACCGCAGGTGCCGCATTGCTGCTTCCCTCGTTTGCGTTCGGCTGCGCCACCTGCGGCTGCTCACTCAGCGCCGATGCCGCCATGGGCTACTCCACAATGCCAGGCTGGCGCATCAGCTTCGATTACAGCTTCATCAACCAGAACCAGCTGCGCCATGGGACAGGATCCGTCCCCGCCACGCAGGCTGCCGCAATCAACGACGCTGGCGGCAGCCAGGAGGTGGAGAAGCAGACAATCAACCGTTACTACAACCTGGGCCTGAGCTACAGCCCGAATAGCAGCTGGAGCTTTAGCACGATCGTCCCCATCATCGACCGCAGCCACACCACGTACGGCAACGCGACTTCCGACCAGCTCACGCCGGACAACGTGAGCGGTGTGACGGCCAGCGGCCTGGGCGATATCAAGCTCATCGGCACCTACCAGGGCTTCCTGCCCACCCGAAACCTTGGTGTGCAACTTGGCGTGAAGCTGCCCACGGGCGCCTACGGCAGCCAGAATGTCGTCACCGGCGCCACCGTGGGCCGCCCGGTGTTCTTCTCCTCAGGCCCGAATGCGGCTGCGGGCCAGGCGCTCGACGCCAGCCTGCAACCCGGTACCGGCAGCACCGACCTGATCCTTGGCGCGTACTATTACCAGCCGGTCAGCCAGAATTTCGACGCCTTCATCAATGGCCAATTCCAGGCGGCGGTGATGCAACGGCTGCACGACGTCAATGCGGACTATCGTCCCGGCAATCTCCTGACCGTGAGCACCGGCGTGCGCTACGTAGTCAAGCCAAAGGTGGTGCCCCAGCTACAGTTCAATTTCACGCACAAGAGCTCAGACCAGGGCGCACTTGGCGACACCATCAGTACAGGCGGTAGCGTGCTCTACCTGAGCCCCGGGGTCACCGTCGCCGTGAGCGAGCACGTGCACATGTACGCCTTTCTGCAGAAGGCAATCTATAGCAATCTTCAGGGGTACCAACTCTTTCCTCGCTGGACTGGCAACCTCGGGGTGTCCTATGCGTTCTGATCTCTCGTCTCGTCGCGACTGGATCCGCAAGGCCGCCGCGCTTGCCTGCGGACCTTCTCTTGCTGGCTGGCACACATCGGCGCGCGCGGAGAGCCTGGCGGTGGGGCGGCCGGCGCCACCGCTGGTGCTGCGCACGCTCGACGGGCGCAACATCGATACGCGGGACCTGCATGGCCAGGTAGTAGTACTCACGTTCTGGGCAACGTGGTGCGGCCCGTGCCACACAGAGCTTCCTGTCTTGTCGACCTATGCGACGGCTCACGCCCGGGAAGGACTCACCGTGCTCGGCTTCAGCCTGGACACGCCAGACTCGCTCGCCGACGTACGCAAGATGGCTGCCAGCCTCGCCTTTCCGGTAGGACTGCTGGGTAGTGCCTACGCGGGCGGCTACGGCCGGGTCTGGCGTCTTCCGGTGAACTTCACCATCGACCGCGCGGGGATCCTCGCCGATAACGGCTGGGATGATGCCAGCCCGGCCTGGACAGCCGAGCGGCTGGAGCAGGTCGTCACGCCTTTGCTGAAGCGGTAACTGGACAGCGCCTTGGGCGACATGCACTGCGGGCGGCGTTCCTGGTCATCCCGATGCGCGGCCGGTCAGACTTCCACAGGAGTGCCCCTCCAGAACGTGCTGGCGGGCGGGCGCCTTGGAGGCGCGCCAGGACCACGGCCGAGGGACCCGTCCAAATCCGACGACGTCGCGTCACTGGCCGACCTACAATATGACCAAGGTCAATGTGAGCAAGTGAGCGGGCGTTGCCAGCGTAGGGGTACATCGCCTGTTAGTGTTGTCGCTGGCGTCTGCCCAATGCCGAGGCAGGTCGTCGACGGTTATGTGCAGATGCCGGAGCCGGAGAGACTCGGCAACGGCGCCGGTGCCGAACACCGCTACGACGTTCTCCCTGCATCGGGACTGGATCTGCGCGATGCTTCGCGCCAGCTGATCCGGCCCGACAAACCACATCCCGTTCCCTTCGCCAGGTGTTGTTGTCGTCAATCTCAAAGGCCGCGTTGCGGCCCAAGCATGCGGAGGTTCACATGAGCAGCGCTGCAGTCGAGACCCCGAACGTGCGGGGCGTGGACATGAAGCTCGAGATCGTCGTCATCCCTGTTTCGGACGTCGATCGCGCCAAGCGTTTTTACGGCGGCTTGGGGTGGAGGCTTGACGCCGATTACGCCTCCGACGATGGCTACTTCCGCGTCATCCAGTTCACGCCGCCCGGTTCCGGGTGCTCGGTCATCTTCGGCAAGAACGTCACCGCGGCCACACCCGGCTCCGCCCAGGGACTGTACCTGATCGTCTCCGACATCGAGGCGGCTCGCAAGGAACTGCTGGGACGTGGGGTGGAGATCAGCGGAGTGTTCCACGACGCCGCCGGCGCGCACGCCGGCGCGGATGAGCCGTATCTGTTCGGGCGGATGCGGGTTAGCGGTCCGGACCCCGAGCATCGCAGCTACCGCTCGTTTGCCTCGTTCAGCGATCCGGACGGCAATGGCTGGCTGTTCCAGGAACTCACCCACCGAGCGCCCGGTCGCGTGGACACAGACGCCACGACCTTCGCCTCGTCAGCGGATCTCGCGGCGGCGTTCCGGCGGGCGGAGGCCGCGCACGGCGAGCACGAGAAGCGAACCGGCGGCCAACGCGATGAGAATTGGCCGGACTGGTATGCGGAGTACATGGCTTGCGAGCAGGCAGGCAAGGACCTGCCCTTGTGAGCTGGCGGCTCTGCCGATCGCTGTCGCCATCGCGGCGGTCGAACGCCCATGACTCGTGATTTCGACGCAGTCATCATCGGCGCCGGGCAGGCCGGTCCATCCCTCACGGGCCGGCTGACCGATCCCGGAATGGCCGTTGCGCTGGTCGAGCGCAAGCTCTTCGGGGGGGCGATGCCGGCGCTCGACCACGTGCCCGACGTGATGAGCGCCGGCATCCCGTATACGGCCCTCCAGCAGGCAGTCCCGATACACCCGACCGTATCTGAACTCATCCCGACCGTGCTCGGAGAGATAAGGGCTGTTTCTTAAGTCGACTTATCCGCGCAGTAGAGGTCCCCGATGTGCAAGCTGCCGGGACCCGAGGTCACCTTCAACGCCACGCTGGTCTACCAGTGCCTTTGGAGAAGCACCATGCCCGACTCTTCTCAGTTCGACATTGACCGCACCTATCCGGGCCGCTGGACGATTACCTTCAGCAACCCGCCGATCAATATGTTTGTTCCCACGACGATCGTCGAATTGGGAGCGCTCATGACCGACCTCGAGGCGGACCCGTCCGTGAAGGTCGTAGTGTTCCAGTCGGCGAATCCCGATTTTTTCGTCGCCCATCTCGACGTAGCCAAGGCAGTTGAACGACCTGAGGTGCTGGGCCTTTGGCGCGACTTCGTGCTGCGCGTCTCGTCCACGCCAGTCGTGAGCATTGCCAAGATTCGTGGCCGCACGCGCGGCATCGGTAACGAGTTCGTACTGGCCTGCGACATGCGCTTCGCCAGCCGGCAAAGCGCCCTGTTCGGCAATCCCGAGGTCGGCGTCGGCCTGATCCCGGGCGGCGGAGCGCTGGAATGGCTCCCGCGCGTGGTCGGCCGCTCGCGGGCACTTGAGATTGTCCTCAGCGCCGACGATTTCGATGCCGACGTCGCCGAACGCTATGGCTGGGTGAACCGCACGCTGGACGACGACGAACTCGACGCCTTTGTCGATACGCTTGCCAGACGCCTGGCCTCATTCGACCGTGAAACACTCGGCGCGGCGAAAGCCCAGGTGAATCGGTTCGGAACGCCGACGGGTGCCGAACTCCAGTCGAGCATCGACCTGTTCTTCCCGGCCCTAGCCTCGCCAAGTGGGCAGGCACGCCGCGCCAAGCTCCGTAGCCTGGCTTACGGCGTTCCGAGCGACTTCGAAATGAACTTCGGCAGGTACCTGCCTTCGCTCGGGCAGGCGGGCGACGATGACACAGACCCACCACCTGCCGGCGCGCCAAAGGGCTAAGCCTCGTCCCGCAATTCGTGCTGCGCCCGCAGAAGCGGCGCGGCGCTCCGCGCCCTATGCGCGCTCGCTCCCGCGTTCGGCAGTTCCGTCTGCCTCGTCGTCCGATAAATGCGAGGCACCGCCCTTAAGCGCGTGCTGCCGCCACTCGCCCGGCGTCATCCCCATCCGCTCAGCAAACACGCGCCGAAACGCAGACACCGACTGATACCCGACCAGATCGGCAACCGCCTCGGCGGATAGTGTGGATTTTCGTAGCGCGTTTGCGGCGGCGCTCATCCGGATGTCGGTCAGCAGATCCATCGCAGAGCGGCCGAGACTCGCCTGGAAATGCCGCATGAACGTGGCGCGCGACATGCTGCATAGTCCGGCCAGTTCCGGAAGCGTCCACGCACGAGCCGGGTCGTTGAGCATTGCAGCAGCGGCCGGCGCGAGCCTTGGGTGCGCGGCGAGCGCCAGTATCCCGGTACGTGCCTGACCGGCCTCACCGGCCGCCCGCAGCGTCAACGCAAACAACGCTGACGAAAGCGCGTTCAGGATCGCGCCGCTGCCCACTTCGTTGTCCATCGTTTCGGCTCGCATCAGCGCGACGAGCCGGCTCAGACGTTCGGCCTGCGGCAGGTTCTGTGCAGCGATGCCGATGTCTTCGGTGCGTACCACGAGTTCCGACGGAAGATAGCTCCGGATTAAACGGTCATGAGGCGGCGCGACGACAAATCGCCCGCACAACATGTCCAGCGCCTCGCCAGAGCCGCCATTTTCGCTAATCAGGAGACTGCCCGAAGCGCGTTCCCTGGCCGGAACCGGTACCGCACCGCTGCCGTCGTGCAACACGTGCGCAGAACCGTGCGGCAGTAACGCGATGTCGCCGGCCCGCAATTCATAGGTTGCCCCATCAACCGAATTCTCGAGTAGCGCCCTGCCGGTCAATATGATGTGGTACGGAATTTCTTGAGCTCCGGCCTGGGAGAAATTTTTTTCCCACGGCGCTCCCAGCGAGCACCGGGCATCCACTTTCCCGGTGACGGTCACGAGATCCATGAAACGGGTGAGCCAGTCGGTCTCGTATTGCATATCGGACATCTCCATCGATAGCGGCAATACGACCGCTAAGCGCTCGTTCGCCGTTTTGGACTGACTTGATAAGATTGCTTCGCAGCGCCACGATCGCCTTCTCTACTTTGGCGAAAGTGTCTGGCGCGAGGCCAGTCGCCTCAGAGAGATCCATAGTCGAGAACTCTTCGCGCAGCCGTCGACCGCTTTGCCTAAGTCTGAACCGCACCTGACGCTCGTCTTCGAGATCGCGCGCGGATGACCTCAAAGCCGCTTTGGCCCCAGTGTTCGCGGATGATGATGTCGCCTTCCTGCGGCTTAAGGTCAGGATGCCATCCTCCGCCCCACGTCCCCTTTCCCAGTCGGAAGACAAGTGCGCACAGGTTCGCTTCGCGCAGTCGGCGGCGCCCTGCTCGCGTAGGACAATTTGTGACGCCTCGCACATCGCAGATGGTGAGCCAAGAGTATAACTATGATATTCATAGTGTCAAGCACTGCGCGGCCTTATCGACGATTTCCGGGAAGTTGACAGCTCACGACGCCGCCGCTCACCAGACTGTGGAGCGGTGTCGGGTAGGCGGGTCGACCGACCCCGGCAAGCACACAGCAGCGGTCGCCCCGTTGGTACAGCGTCACGAACAGACGCCACCTGTCACTGCTTGATCCTTTCGAGCACGCCTTTGACCCATTCAAGACTCGGCGAGCGTAACGCATCGACTTACAGTCTGGGCTCCTACTTACACATCGAAGGAATCTCAAATGAGCAAGATCGAACAAGTCCTCCACTCAGGCAACAGTCACGCCACGATCAATCTCGACCCCAACGTCCAGCGCGGTGAACTCGGCGTCCTCGACCTCAACCTGTCGGCACCCGGCGGTGACAGCCGCGAGTTCATCGCCACCGAACTGCATCCGAGAGCCGAGCAGTTGTTTTCGGGCGCGTGGTCGGCCTGTTACATCAGCGCGTTCGAGATTGCGGCCTCGATGAAGAAGGTCACGCTGCCGTCCGACTATTCCGTGGACATCCAGGTCAGCATTGGATCGGTCGGAGCCGGGCATTGCCTTGGCGCCAAGTTCACCATCCGCGCGCCGGGTCTGGCAAAGGAAGTCGTCGAGGCAGTCGCGCACCTGGCTCATCAGCTCTGCCCGTACTCGAAGGCTGTGCACGGCAACATCGAGGTCGGCCTGGACATCGTCACGGCGTGATCGGATAAGGCATACGGGTCTCACCAAAATATGGTTGAGGAATCTGGTCAAAGCAAGATACTCATTCATGCTGAAACTCGCGTGCGATTAAATCTTATCCGCTTAATGCCAAAGACATCTTCGCCATTCATGCAACGCATGCGATCACATCGCACGAGCTTTAAATCCACTTAATTCAAGGAATCCATCATGGAAAAGATCGAAAAAGTCCTCGCCTCAGGCAACACCCACGCCACGGCCAATCGCGACCCCAATGCCCAGCGCGGCGAGTTTGGCGTCTTCGACCTCAAGCTGACAGCACCCGGCGTTGAAAACATCGAGTTCATCGCCACCGAGCCGCACCCGACAGCCGAGAAGTTGTTTGCGGGCGCGTGGTCAGCCTGTTACACCACCGTGTTCGGGATTGCGGCCTCGATGAAGAAGGTCACGCTGCCGCCCGACTATTCCGTGGACATCAAGGTCAACGTTGGGCAGACCGGTGCCGCGTGGTTCCTCGGCGCCGAGTTCACCGTTCGCGTGCCGGGTCTGGCCAAGGACGTCGTCGAGAAAATCGCGCACCTGGCCCATCAGATCTGCCCGTACTCGAAGTCTGTGCGCGGCAACATCGAGGTCAGCACCAACATCGTCACGGTGTGATAAGGCGAGCCATGTCGCCGTGACGCGGGCGCGGTAGTCTTTTCGCACACCGCTAGACCGCGCATTCCTCCGTCGCCGGGCCGTCGCGCATCTTCGTTCCTGATGCGCGACGGTCACGAAAGCACGGTTGGCCGCGGCGCAGCAGGGCCGGGCCGCATGTGAATGGCGGTTTGTGGGTCGTCAGCCGTCACTGACGATGGAACTTGGCCCCGACTACAACAGCAGCAGTCTCCGTGCGATGGGAGGCAATATCGATAGCACTTCATCGTGCTCATCGAATGCCAACCACGCGCTCCAGGCTCACTGGCAATATGTTCTCCATGTTGGGGGCCGATAGCCTGGAGCCTCTCATGGGGCCTGTAATCTCAGGGGCATACGCGATCTGTTTGAGCGACGGGTAGGAGATTGAGTGTGGCGCGATCGGTCAACGCTCCAAATTGACGCGCCGAAAAATCAGGTGCAACCTTTCATCATCTTCCCTCCGCATCGGAGCCCGCCATGACCTCCCAAGAATTCCGAGCATTCAAGGCAAACCTGGCGATGTTGCTACGCGACATGCCGATCGGAACCACTGCCGATTTCTCCGACGTGGCCATTGCCTACTGGGATGGCACGCAGGTGATCGGTGCTTATTTGCGCGACGGCGGGCGGCTGGATGAGGACTTCGACCGGAACGCGTGGGAGAGTTGGCACGACGAACTAGTCGGCTGGCAGGCCAATCCGACCTCCACCGACCGCGAGGAACTGAAGGCCACCCTGCAGCACCCCGCGCAACGCGCCGCCTGACCGCAGCACCTCGCCAGCATGTCTGCCGACCAGAGCGGGCGCACGCAAAGGCCAGCCACCGCGCACAGCAACGCGCACCCAAATCGCAGAGGAGCCCCAAATGCGGTTTGAATCATTCTCCTTCGGCACCATCAGTATCGACGGCGTCACATACGACCACGACGTAGTCATCGACCACGGCAAGGTCCGCAATCGCAGGAAAGGTCCCTCCAAGCCATTTCGCGAAGCGTTCGGCCACACGCCGCTGTCGATCCAGGAAGACATCCCCTGGAACTGCAGCAAACTCGTGGTCGGCACCGGAACTGGCGCGTTGCCGGTGATGGACGAGGTGAAGCGCGAGGCGAAACGACGCCATGTCGAGCTGGTCATCCAGCCGACAGCCGACGCCATCGAGACGCTCGAGGCGAATCCCAAAGGCGCCAACGCGATCCTGCACCTCACCTGCTAGCGCCGCCAGCCGTCCGCGTCGGATGACAGGCGTCGGGCGGCGTCCGTTCCGGGCATCCCGACAGGTCATATACGCCCCCATTTCGCCACGCGCGCAGACGCGCGCGATGTGCCAGGTAGGCTACTGCGGCTTGAAGAAATGTGCGAGGATCCGCTCGTCAGTACGGGGTATATAGACAATGCCCTTCAATCCGTTGCGTTGACCGGTTGAATCCTCACGGCAAAGCGGACCTTCAAATGCCCAACCCACCGAGAAACCTCGCCACTCGGCTCCGTGCAATAATCTGCATTTTTCGAGTGACGATCGACTTGAGCCATGACTGAACATCGCTGCAGCAGGTTGGAAATCAGAAGGCTGTCGCCGCCGGAATGGATGCAGGCATACCCTGTCATCGCTCAGCTTCGGTCCCTTGACGAACCCGAATTCCTGGAGCGGGCCCGCCGGCAATCGCATTCGGGCTACGAGCTTGTGGCGGCATTCCAAGATGGGAAGATTATCGGCGTGATGGGCATGAGACCCGTCCACACCTTGGCGCGCGGGGCGCACCTTCATGTTGATGACCTGGTGGTCGATGCGGCGGGCCGAGGGAGCGGTGTTGGCCGATCCTTGATGGACTATGCCGAAGCCGACGCCCGTGCCCGCGGCATGACCGCGATATTTCTTGATGCGCGGCCGGACGCCGTTCCGTTCTATGAGCGCGAGAACTATGTGCTACACCCCGCCCCATCAATGAAGAAGGCTCTGTTGCCTTAAGGCAGGCCGGCCACGGTCAACGCGATTCGTTCACGTCTTCAGCCTGCAGATTGGCAAAGATTTGCAGCCGCCGCGGAAGGTCCGCCTCGGCTGCGGATTCAACCGGTCGGATGCCCCGCCGCGAAACTGCGATCCGTCTCGGTCATTCGAGGGCTGACGCGGAACGGCCGGTTCGGCCCGAGAGGCGGCCGATTACCAAGATGGCAAGTGCCGCGCCCGAAAGCGCCACCCGTTGATCGCCTTATTGATTGTGCATGTCGGTTGCATGGGTGAGTTAATCTCTGCGCTCGACGCCTGGCGCCGTCCACTGGTGATTCAAGGGTTCCGGCTTTGGCCAGTAATAGCGCATGGCGACCATGAAGGGGCCGTTCGGGGCAGGCAGCCAGTTGGATTCCTTGTTCTTGCCTGGCGAATCCTTCTGCACGTAGATGGTCTGCCCCCCATCCTTGTCTCGCCTGAGGCGACGCCAGGAACTATTCGTTCGAAAAGCTCGCCCCACCCTTCGGGCGAATGTACTTCGGCACCGGCTTCCCTGCACGCTTCGCTGCACTCAGAATGCCGGCTTCGATAGCGCCGGCATCCCGTACGCTTTCGTACTCTCCGCCCGAGAAAATGACGTTGGCCCCGTACACTACCATGAAGCCTTCGGCCGCTTCCTTGGCGTCCGGCGGCACCATGAACGTATGCACTGAGCCACCAGGCTCGTAGAGGTAGCTCCCCGCTGTTTGGGGATCCTGAGGGTACTCTTCGTAGTTCCACTGCCCCTTCGTTGTGAAGAAATGCACCGTGCCCGTGTGAAAGTGGGGTGGAAGTTTAGTACCGGGCTCGAACTTCCCATAGAGAACCCAAACTCCGTTCTCCTTGTCGAGGAACAGTGGAATGATGGTCGAGCCAGGCTCGGAGCCAGGGAACTCTTCTACGTCGTGAATATTCAGCGTCAGCAGACGGTCCTGATGCGTGATGGTCTTGGGCAGCGGCATGCGAAGTACTCCTTTGGCGTCGCTTGGTTAATGTGGGCAGGCATTTGCTCAAACGCGGATGATGGCCTCTTTGCCACTCCACTCTTGCGCGGCTGCCGCCACCCTTTTGAAGTACTCCCCCTTGCCACCGCGTAACTCGGAGATCTCGATTACGCAGCTCGGAAGATCCTTGTGGACAAGGTAGGTGAACCGGCCACGCTCTCCCATTTGACCGGCGTGACCCTCAACGTAGCCGGACTCAATCAACTGAGCGCGAAGCGCGTCGAACTGGTCTTCCGTCCAGAAGGCGACATGCTGCGTGCAGTCGCCGCCGGCGGCTTTGAGAGAATCCAGATAAAGCGATGGCGCATCATCGTGCTGTTGAATCAGCTCGAGCTGGATGTAGCCAGAGTTGGCCACCGCAATCGAGACCTTCGGCGGTGTGGATTTTTCGCCGTAGTACGTGAAGGTCGAGGGTGTCGCGTCTTCACGATAGAACCACGGGCCAACGCCGAGCACGCGCGACCAGTGTTCCATTGCCTTCTCGATATCCTTGACGACGTAGCCGATTTGACGAATGCCGGCGTAAATTTGACTCATGAGTGTGCACTCCGAACGGATGATTGATTTGGTGGACGTGGCCACCATGGATGTGCAAAGCGACGCTGTGCCCGCGATAGCGTGAGCGGGCAAGGGCTATCGGTTGCGACTTAGAGGGAAAGTGCGCCGTCGACTCGCAGCTCGATACCCGTGATGTATTTGGCGTCGTCGCTGGCGAGGAATGCTGCTGCGTTCCCGATGTCTTCTGGCGTACCTTGTCTTCCCATGGGGCAACGCGCATCGCGGTCGATATTCGCCTGGATCGGATCGGCATAGAGCCTTGTCGCGTGCTCGGTGCGGATCATCCCTGGGAGAATGACGTTGACGCGAACCTGATCGCGGGCATACCGGCGCGCGAGCACTCTGGTCAGATGGTTCACCGCCGCCTTCGACGTGTTGTACGACAGGTAGAACGTAGTCGGGCTTGGCCGAATGCTGGCTGTCGACGAAATATTCATCACCGAGCCTCCGCCCTGCCTGACCATCAACGGAATGAACTGCTGACACGCGAACATGACGCTTTTCAGGTTGATGTCATGAATGCGATCCCATTGCTCTTCGGTGATCTCCTCCAGTTCGCAAACATGTTCGGCGCCCACGTTGTTATGGAGGATGTCGACCCGGCCGTAGCGATCGATCGTCAGATCTTTGATGGCGACAATGTCCGCCAGCTTTGCTGCGTCTGCTTGTGCGGCAACGGCCTTCCCGCCGGCTTCAACGATTTTGTCTACCGTTCGCTGAGCCGCGGCGAGATCAATGTCGACGCATACAACCGTAGCGCCATCCCTTGCGTAGCATTGCGCTGCCGCCCCGCCGTTGCTTTGACCCTGCGGCGGATTGCCACCGCCGATCACCACTGCAATGCGTCCTTCCAGTTTTCGATGCATGGTTTTACCCGATGTGAAGGTTTGCCTTCTGGGACAGCGATCGGTATTTGCTGACCTCGCTGGCCAGGAAGGAGGAGAATTCAGCCGGTGTGCTGGGTGTCGCGGTTACCCCGAGCGTGAGCAGCTTCTCGGCGACCGCGGGCTTGCGCAGAATGGAACCGACGTCACTGCTGATTTTCTGTGCGATGGCGCTTGGCAGGCGGGCGGGTGCAAACAGGGCTGCCCAGGAGGTAAGGTCGTACTCCGGCACACCGGACTCTGCAACAGTTGGCACACTCGGGAGCAAGGGCGACCGCGTCTTTGTCGTGACGGCGAGGGCCTTGAGCTTCTTTTCCCTGATGAACGGCAGCCCTGCAGACAGATTGTCGAACCCCAGCTGGATCTGACCAGCGAGAAGGTCATTCAACGCGGCGGCGCTCCCCTTGTACGGGACGTGGACCATCTTCAGCCCTGTCATCTCACAGAAGAGCTCACCCGACAGATGCGGAGACGTTCCGTTGCCGACCGACGCGTATGAATACTTGTTCGGGTTCGCGCGCACCAGGTCGATCATCTGCTTCAGATTCTCGGCCGGGAAGGATGGGTGCGCGAGCAGGACGTTTGCCAGTGTTCCAACCAGCGTCAGTGCTGTGAAATCTCGAATCGGGTCGTAGTTGATGTTTTTGTAGAGAGCGGGGTTGATCGCATGAGACGCGATACCGCCCATCAGCAGCGTGTATCCGTCTCCGGGCGAGCGGGCGACATACTCGGCGCCAATGCTGCCGCCTGCCCCTGCCCGATTCTCAACGATGACGGGCTGTCGCCACATCTGGCCGAGGTCGGTTGCAATCAGGCGCGCCATGACGTCCGAAGCGCCACCCGGAGGATTCGGCACGACGATCTTGACTGGCTTGTTGGGGAAGGCACCATCGGCTGCCCGAGCCGATGTGCACCACGGAATGGTGCCAGCAACGGCAAGCGTTGCCAGGAACCTGCGGCGATCAATCATAAAGCTGTCTCCAGATGTTCTTGAGCTGCACGCCAGCAGCGAACCACGACTAGCCAGCGGCATGGCATCTATACTAATATCGTTATTAGTCGTTTTCAAGAGGGAGCTTGCATCTGCAGGCGCCGCGACTGGACGCCTGGCACCCCATCAACATCGATACCGAGGAGAAAAAATGACGATTCCGTACCCTAATATGGAAAATGTGGCCAGTGAGTGGCGCGAAGTGGTCGAAAAGAAACCACTGAACGTCTTCAAGATGCTCTTCCACTCGCCAAACATGGCGCCTGGCTACTTCTCACTGGCGGAAGGGATACTTCGTGGCAACACACTGTCCGGACCGTTGCGCGAACTGGTGATCTTGCGCGTCGGCAATCTGTATGACGCTCCGTACGAGCTGTACCACCATGAAAGGCTGGCGCGCGCCGCTGGCCTGTCGGAAGCCGGAATCGCAGGCGCCAGGCTGGGAGCCAGGGCTGAGGGACTTAGCGATGCTGAGCGCTCTGTGATCACCTGGACCGACAGCATCGTGAACAATCACGAGCTGGTCGGACAGGAGCGTCATGACGCCGTCGACATGTTCGGCTACAAGGGGCTCATGGACCTTGTCATGACTGTCGGCTTCTACCAGCTAGTGTGCAACTACCTGCGCACCTTCGAAATCGCGATCGAAAGCTAGTTGCGGGCGCGGGGCGGCGCACACGAGTGCCGGATAACAAGCTCCACCGGGACCCGCGCCGTCTCCGCCTTGACATCAGGAGGCGTTCCGCCCCGAAGCCGGGCGAGCAGCATGCGCGCGGCAATCCTTCCACATTCGCCGATGTCCCATTTGAGCGAAGTGATCGGGGGCGTATGCAGGCGGACCAGGTCGGTATCGCCTACCCCGATGAGCGAAATCTCCTCGGGGATTTTCAGCCCGGATGATGCGATCGCGGAGAGGACACCCGCGAGCATGCCGGTTCCCAGGCAGATCACGGCAGTAGGGCAAGTGCCCTGCTCCAGTAGTCCTCGAGTTTGACTGTAAGCTTCGTGACCGGAGGCGTCTAGTTCGCAGATCAGCGAGGGATCCAATGCAATCCCGGACTCCGCCAGCGCCATTTCGTATCCGCGCAAACGTTCACGTCCGGGACGAATTCTCGAGGCTGGCGTCAGTACCGCGATACGCTTGTGACCCAGTCCGAGCAGATACCGCGTGGCTTCCAGGGCGCCGCTCATGTGATCGGCGATGACAGCGTCGCCCATGCCATGGCTTTCCCGGTCATGAAAGACGATCGGCAGCTTGCTCGCCTCCAGTACCTGTGCGACTTTTTTGTCGGCTTCGTCGGCATGGGCGACGATGAGCCCATCAACGCGACCCGAGCCGTAGGCGTTGAGAAGCGCGACCTCGCGCTGCGGCTGACTATGCGTGCTGGAGACGAATAGCAGGTAACCAGCTTCGTCGAGAACTTCTTCCGCAGCGGCCAGGAATACGCCGTGCAACGGGTTGGATATGTCGGAAACCAGTGCAGCGACGGCTTTCGAGCGCTGACTCTTGAGTCCTTGTGCCATCGGATTGGGCACGTATCCGAGTTCGCGAACGGATGCTTCGACGAGTTGCCGCGCCTCCTCGGATACCCAGTTCTTGCCGGTGATTACCCTCGATACCGTGCCCTGTGAAACGCCCGCATGGCGGGCTACATCGAGCACTGTTATTCGCTTTTTCTCCGCGGGCATTTGGTTTGGCGTGGCCATGGCAAGGCGCTCATTGTAAGCCAGCGCGCGAGCGCTCCCATGCCACGCGAGACCAGGCGCCATTTCACATGTCTCATACGGCACGTGCAAATCGACCTTTTCGCCGCCATGCGTTGCGATGTACTAATAACGTTTTTAGACTCGTAAAGTATTTGGCCAGATCGCGATGGATGGCGAGGGTGCCAAACGCCGTGAAAAAACTCGCCGGGGATGAGATTGGGTAACTCGAGATCAAACCGATGGGGCGCTGCGTAGATGCCCATAGTGCGCCGATTCATACGTCCAGTTGAGCGTTGCAATATATGAGTTTGGTGCAGTCGTGAGGGCGGCATCACTTGTACAGTACACGCGCCTCCTTAATGGATGGTCTAGGATCACTTAGGACGACCGCACAAGGCCGGCAATATCGGGGGATGGAACGCCATCGGTCTCGGCCCAACGAGGAGCGTACTGATGGAACAATTGCTGGCTGACTCGGTGATATTTCTAGCGGCGGCATTGATCGCGGTGCCGCTGTCGGTTCGTTTGGGCTTCGGCTCGGTGCTTGGCTACTTGGTAGCTGGGGCCGTGATCGGGCCCTGGGGGCTGAGGCTCGTCACGGATGTCCACTCGATCCTGGACATATCCGAACTGGGCATTGTGCTGATGATGTTCATCATCGGCATCGAGATGGAAATCGACAAGCTGTGGGCGATGCGCCACTCCATCTTTGGCTATGGCGCGGCCCAAGTGGTTCTGTGTGCGGCGCTGCTGGCAGTGGCGTTCATCGCCTTCGGCCTCCCTTGGCGGGTGGGTGTGGCAGCCGGCTTTGCCTTGTCGCTGTCTTCCACTGCGATGGTGATCGCTATCCTCGAGCAGAATCACCTGATGGATACGCCGCTTGGGCAAGCGAGCTTTGGCATCCTCCTGTTCCAGGATATCGCCGCCATTCCGATGATTGCCTTGTTGCCGCTGCTGGCGCCGATCCCTGCGGAAGCCAGCGCGTCGGGCGGGTGGCTCGCCGCCGGGAAGGCACTGGCCATGATCGCCGTGGTGCTCGTCGGCGGGCGCTTCCTGCTGAAATACATCCTGCACGTGATCCAGTGGAGCAAGACGCGCGAGATCTTCACCATCTTTGCGCTGCTCTGGGTCATCGCCATCGCCTTGCTGATGCACGTCGTTCACCTGTCGATGTCCCTTGGCGCCTTCATGGCCGGACTGCTGCTGGCCGGATCCACATGCCGCGAGGAGATTGAATCTGATATGGCGCCCTTCAAAGGCATCCTGCTCGGACTGTTTTTTATCGCTGTCGGCATGACGATTGATTTTGGTGTCCTGGCCGATAGGACATGGCTTGTGGCCCTGCTGGTGATTGCCCTGACTGGAGGCAAGTTTCTCGCACTCAAGTATCTGGCCAACCGGGTCAACCTGCCGCCTGAGCATCGGACTTACTTCGCGATCCTGCTTTCACAGGGCGGCGAATTTGCCTTTGTCGTGATGGGGGCAGCACAGTCGGCCAACCTGATCCATGCCGAGCAACTGTCTGTTGTCACCGTCGTCGTTGCACTATCGATGGCAACGACTCCGCTTCTCCTCCTTGCGCATCGCAAGCTGCTGGGCGCGAGGACCGCCGGGCATCAGATTGGTTCGTAGCGCAGGAGACGATGCGCTGGCATTGGCGTACCATTAAGCGACTGTGCTTATCTCGCCGCAATGCGTTGTCACGCGATCTGCTGAACCCATTGACTCCGCCAACCCGGCGCCTCAAAGGGATCCGAAAAATACTGGGTCTCGTGAACGACCTTGCCGTTGCAGAACTCCATGATGCTTACCGTGTAAGCCGGTCGCCCGTCATAGGTGATCGAGTATTCCGTGACCCACAGATTACCCTCTCCTTGAACTCGCCTGACATCGAAACCTGCTGGCTTGCCTGGATGATGACTCCGCAGTGCCTGCAAATTCATTCGCCCAAGGATTCGCTCACCTGACTGGGGATAGTCACAGATGGCATCGTCATCGTAAATATCGTGTTCTGCGTCGAGATCGCCGGCCGCCGACGCTTGCCAGTGCGCATTCAGGGTTTCACGTATTTTCTCTTCCTGCATGGAGTGCCTCCGGATACCGTTTAGCTTCATCTAATGCACGTGTCGAGGAATAAACCCCGGGCCGCCCGTCTTGCCGACTTCGAGACTCCACGAAGCATGTGCTCAATGAGTGCTCTTACCGCGGGCAGTGGAGGCCTCAACTTCATCGTGATGGGCAGTTGCTAGCAAGGGGGTGACTTTGCGAATTGTCTACGCTCTTCGAGGCGGTGTCTAACGACCCGTTCCTGGCCGGCAAGCGACGGCCGAGACCGACGGGCGGTCGACCGAGGCCGCCCCACTGCTGCCGATCGCGAAAGACCGGAGCGGACAGTCAACCCTGTGTTGATACCAGATCAACCGGGCGCTCAGTACGCGTTCGGTCTGAACTGTCTGGGGGTTGCACCGACAAGTTTGCGCATCATCCTTCTGAGAGCCGTTGCGTCTCTGTAGCCTACTTGCTCGGCGATCTGTTCCACGGTCATCCGGCTTGTGGCAAGCAGCATACGCGCCCTGCCAAGCCGGACGCTTTGCAACAAATCCTGCGTGCTACGCCCCGTGGCGGCCCGCACATGACGCGTTAGTGTGCGTTCCGACATGCAAAACTGCTCCGCCAGCTGGGCCAAACCGGGCAACTCAGGCAGCGAGGCCTCTGCATGCGCGACGATCTTGCCTATGAGCTCGCTTCCATTCGCGAGCAGCGACGGCGCGATGAACGGTGCCTGTGCCTGTCGCGCGTCGACAAGAAGCACACGGGATAAGGTATCCGCCAGCGCCGGCCCGGACTTGCTACGCAGCAAATACAACAGCAAATCGGTTTGCGCGAGTGCCGCGCCTGCGGTCACGACCCTGGAGTCCTCAATCACTATGCGGTCGGCATCGACTGTGCAGCGTTTCTCCAGCCGTTGAAGTAACGGCGCCAGCCACCACGACGTTGTCGCCCGGCGCTCGGCGAGCAGACCGGCCGCCTGAAGCAGGAAAACCGCGGAACAGGACGCCGCTACGGTGCCGCCACGCTGCGCATGATTGCGCAAGACCTTGATTGCCATGAGCGCGTCATCTTGTTCCATACGGCGCGATATATCGATTGCGCTTTCAAGTCCCAGTCCGGGCACGATCCAGATCGAACCATCGGCGCGCGGGGTCTTTGGCAACGGTTTCGCATCGATTGAGATACCGTGCCCGAGCTGCACCCTGTTGCCGGCAGTCGAGTAGATGCGCCATCGGGGCGCCGCGACGCCAACGCGCGCTGACACGGAAGCTGCGGCCGAAAGAATGTCGAGTGTTAGCGCGACGCTCGAGGAATAGGCGCCGTCAAGGACGAGGATCGTGAAATCATAGAATGGCTGGATACGCATGAAAGATGTCCAATCAGACACTCGGATTCTGCGCGTGCCGACGCTCTAATACAAGCTCCCGTACACAAACGAAGGAGCTGTCTTGCCAAACATTCTCGTCAAGCTTCCCAAGAATTCTTTTCCCACCCAGCATCGCGAGGCGCTGGTACGCCTGCTCAATCAGGCTGCTGCAAGTGCAGAACAGATTCCCGACGATGCAAAGAAGCGCTTCCTGTGCTGGGTTGTGATTGACGAAGTCGCGCCGGGATTCTGGACGTGCGGAGGAATTGATATGACAGCACAGATTCTGCCGTGCGTTGCAATGATTTACTTACCCGCCGGCGTGCTGGACGCGGCCACCCGCGCCCGATACGTCAGTCTTGTCCACGATGCCTTCAGGCAGGCGTTGCCCACTGCAGACCAACGCCGCCTCGCCACCTCGGTAATCGTTCACGATGTCACGGAGGGCTCATGGGGAGCAAACGGCGCGATCTGGCGTCTCCCGGACTTTGCGGAGGCGGCTGGCTTCGCTCACTTGAAATCACTTAACGCTGCGAACTGACAATGTGTGGGCGTTGCCCGGCAAGACGACCACCCCGCCATCTGCTGCATGGTGGTTCGGTCGCCGGTCAACGTCCGCTTGGCGGCTCACGCTCTGATCGGCCGCTCCTGGCCCGATCTCGGCCGGATGCCCCGCCGCGAAGCTGCGACCGTCCCTGACCGAACTTGCAGCTGTCATTGGTCTGAGCTTGAACAGGGCACAAATTTGCATGTCAAGCAGTTGGAGACTATAAATCCATCAATATCTATTGTTATGCGGACACCACTGTCCGTATAAATACGGCCAGGTCCCCCACAGCAGGTTGCGCACGCGGGACGAACGACGCTGTGGGGTAGCATCACAATGCGCTGAAGGGGCGGTGCGCGAATTCAAGGAGGCGCCCATGCTGAGTGTTTTTTTCCGGTTCCTCGTATCCTTGCTTGCGGCCGTTTCATTGTGCGCGGGCGCTCAGGACTCTGGTCCAAAACAGAAAGAGTTCCTACCGAAGTCAGGTAATGGACGCGTCGTCGTCCTTGTTTCTGGCCAAACGGGCATGCCTGGCTACGTGATGACCGCGCAGCAGATCGCCGACGCCGGCTTCGATGTCGTTCTGGTCGACGGCAATGAATTCTGGATCAAAGACACGAGCCGTGCCTGGAGCATGCTCAAAGAGGTGATTACGCGGGCTCAGGCGGGCGCGCGCGCGCTGCCAGGCAAGGTGGGCGTCGTTGGCTATTCGCTCGGCGGAGCGACCGCGCTGACCTACGCGGCGCGGATGCCAGAGCTCGTTGCAGCGGTCGTTGTAGGCTATCCGTACACCGCTTTCATCAAGGACCCGGCCGACTTTGTCGCCAAGATCAAGGTTCCAGTGCAAATGTTTGCCGGTACGGCAGACACCTACAAGGATTGCTGCCGAATCGAAACGGCGCGCCAACTCGCCGACGCTGCCAAGGCCTCCTCCCCACCCATGCTGACGCTGCATGAGTACGACGGCGTCGGTCACGGGTTCAACTTGGCCACGGCCGCACGTAAGGATCAAGCCGCAGGCCGGGACGCGATCGAACGGACGATCGCACAGCTGAAACAGGCATTGCCGGCGGAAGGAACGAAGTAGTAGCGGCGCGAGGCGTGTCAAGTGCGCCCTAACCACTCGTTCAACTGGACGCGCCAATTCTGCCATTAACCTGGCAAGCGTCGGTGGTGGCGCGCCGGTTAACTTGATCGTTAGCGGCAGCTTTCTAGCCGGCAAGCAGCCATTGTCAAGCTGGCCAAGCAATGGCACCTTGTCGGCTTCCCCTCCCTCGATCAGCTCCGCGCGCAGGTATTCGGTGCCAATCGCGTTGGCTTCCTACTCTTCGAGGTTCTTGCGCTGGTCCTATTCGGTCGAGCCGTCGGCGTTCCCGGCCGGCGCCTCGACGACGAGCGGGCCGTCTTTCCTGAGATCCATATAGCCCATCGCATAGACGACGTCGGAGTTTGGTGTCGTCACCTGCGTGGAAGCCTTGATCCGCTCTTTCCAGACCGGCAGGACGTTGTAGCCTGCGCCGAAGACCTTCTTCGATCCTTCCTTCATCGCCCAGATATTGAGGGCGGGCAACGCCCACAAGTAGGCTTGTGTCGCGCGCTGGAAGATCAGTTCGTCCTGCAGCACACGCGAGGTTTCCGGCGTGGGGTAGTCCTTCTCGAATGCGGCATTGGCGAGTGCGTCGTAGCGGGAACCCTGCCCCATTGCGGCGCCTGAGAGGCCCAGCGCCAGGGCAGCCAATGCCATCGAAGTCCAACGCAGTGCTTTCATCTCGGGCCGCAATTTGTGCGTGCTTGTGGTTGCAGCCGGCCGACGACTTCAAAGGGAATGTCAGGCCACCTTGCGGATGGCGGGCGGCTTCCACGAACCATCCAGGATCGGCTGCTTGCCCCAATAGGCACGGATGTAGAGTGAAAAGGCGCCGCCCGGCGCGGGCAGCCAGTTCGGTTCACGTTCGCCGCCAGGCGACTTTGCGCCGGCATGGAGTGTCAGAGAGCCATCGGGATTTCGCTTCAGCGAGGTGTTCTTGGTGCCGAGCGAGTAGCGCTTCAGGTTGTTCGCGTGGAAGAGGTGCTTGTCGTTGTAGAGCGTCAGCGACCAGAAGCCGTTGACGGGCGGCTCCTGCCCTGCGGGAAAGACGATCTCGTAGCTGTTTGCTCCATTGAGCGCGGCACCGGATGCGTCGTAGTCGGTGTAGAAGTACTGTGTCTCGGTGGGCCGGTTGTCGAACATGTTCGACTTGGCCGTACCGGTGCGGTCAAAGTAGTCGAAGCCCGTCTGGGCATTGTTGGTAGACCGGTTCCAGCCAATGCCCGCCGGCAGTCCGTTGCGACGCCATTCGAAGAACGGATCGATGGCATCCCGCTCGGTCTCGACCGCCGTGGAGACGAGCATCTTCTTGATTTCCGGGTCGCGGTTCGCCGCCTCCATCAGCGAGCGGAACTGCGCATACATCGCTTCCTCCCCCGGCAGCGGCGGCACGGTTTCCAGCACCTCGCCGAACTGGTCGAAGAACTTCTCAGGTATGACCCACTTGGTTTCGCCACCGCCGCCGCCATCGGACTTAGGGCCCGGGATCTCGGGCGCCCTGGCCCAGTCGATCGTCTTCATCTTCCCGTCGAACTGTTTGAGCGGATAGAAGACAACCTGGTTGAGCACGGGCTGGATTGCCTTTCGGTCATCCGCGGTGTCGTTCATGAACACGCGCGGGATGGCGTTGGCCAGCGCAGTCGGGCAACGGATGATCGCCGTGATGCCGGCCGGCTTGTTGCCCTTCCAGTTGGGCCCGGCCAGCAGGTAGAAGCCGGGCCGGGTCTTGTACGGCTTGCCCATCTGGCCGAACTGGTTGGTGCGGGCATCGTATAGCGCATAGACCCAGAACCGCTCGCCGAAGTCGGGAACCTGGGCGACAACCGGCTCCTGGTCGAGCGAAAAGAAGCCAAGCCCGTACACCACGTCCTGGTTGGGGCAGGTCACGAAGGTTTCGGACGGATCGATGTAGTCATGAAGCATGCCCACCTGGCCGCGCGGCGCGGCAGGCAGTACGCCGTTCAGCAAGCCGGGGTGTGGCGCCTGGGTGATGCGCGCATTGCGGTTGAGCATGTTCACCATCGGCCAACCCCACACATAGGCCATGCGGGCGATGACCTGTGCGTATCCCGCGTGCATGGGCAGCCCCGCAGGGGGTTGCACTTCCCGGGCTGGGGCGTGGCCTGTGGCGGCCGACGCCTTCGGCGCAGCATCCTTCGCGTCATTCTTTGCGGCGGCAGCGGCCGGCTGCGGCATGGCCGCCAGCGACGCATAGGCCAGGGGAAAGGCACCACCGAGTGCAGCAAGAAGCCTTCGGGTCGTATTGACATCGTCCTGGTCGCGCATGCCGGCCTCGCAGCTCTGGTCTTCGGAGATGGGTGGCGCAGGCGGAATATCAGCCACCCGTGCCTTGAACTCCCGATTTTGAACAGTCAGTGTGCAAACTGGAATTCAATTGTTCCGCCACTCGATTTAAGCGTTTTCAACATTGCGCTTGCGCGCCGGTTCCGGCCGGGCCCAGGCTGGGTCCAGCACTCCGACCAAGGTAATCCGCTCCAGGTGTTGCCGATATGGGATTCCAATAACGCGCTCTTAGCGGGCGCACCCGGCGAAGGAGGAGAGGTCGCTCCTGAAAAGAGCTGACGTTTGAATGCCCACCTGCAAGCGCCGGCCAACGGCCGGTCCTGGCTAATGGATTCAACCGGTCGAGTTGGAGGGCGCATTGGGGGCCAGGGAATTGATCCCCGGGCATCGGCCCGGATGCATCATGCGCCGGCCATGGTTTCCGCCGTGACGTCCCACCCTGCATCGATGCCACCGGGGAGCATTTGTCCACGGTCTTCACCCACTTCAGCGTCTATCAGCCGGTTCAGCTTGTCGTTCATGGCGAGAAGCAGATCGCGGTGGCTGCTGTCTGCCGCCAGATTGTGCATCTCGAACGGGTCGGCCTGCAGATCGTATAGCTCCACGTCATTGAACCGGTTGAGCTGTTCCAGCGTGGTGGGCCGGTTATGCTGCTTGGGCGAGAAGTACCGTGCGAAGGTGTAGCGTCCATCGTAGACCGAACGTACCGCGCCCCGCTTCATCAGGTTGGGCCGGATGCCGGCGCTCTTGAGCTGGTCCGGCTTGCCGCCCTTTTGCAGGTAGTCCACTGCCTTGAAAAGAAAGTCGCCATCGAGATAGGCGAGCATGTTGTAGCAGAACAGCGCGCCATTGCGGACGACTTCCAGGCCTGCCTGGTCGGGCGCGTCGAGTAGCCCCGAGAAGTCCTTCCCTGCCAGCCCCTTGACGATGGCAACGCGCTTGTCGGCGCCGATGCCAGTCATCGCAATCAAGGTCGGCGCGATGTCCAGGTGCGATGTGACTGCGCGGCATTGCCTGCCACCCTGATAGGCGGGGTGAGCGATGATCAGCGGGACGTTGTTCTGCTCCCGATACGAGACGGCGCCCTTGGCGTGGAGCTGGTGGGCACCATCCATGTCGCCGTGGTCGGACGTGAGGATCACGATGGTCTTGTCGGTGAGGCCGCTGGCGTCGAGTTCGGCCAGGACGGCCGCGATATTGCGGTCCACATCGCGCATGCAGTTCAGGTAGTAGTTGTGCCGCCGGCGCCAGCGCGCGTCCTCGTTTGGAATGGCGCCGACCAGCGCATCGTGCGAGCGAAGGAAATCGCGGTGCGCCGGCGGCCGCCCCGGCGCATCGAGGGCCTGCGCCCGGCTTGCCGGCAGCGTGAAGTCCCACTGCCTGGCATACAGCGGGTCAACCGGGTCGCGGGCGACATGGGCGAGTCCGCGCTTTGCCTGGACCTCGGTTCCGGGAGCGTCGGTGTCGTAGAACATCACGTCATGCGGGTTGACCAGGTTGACCGCGAGGAACCATGGCTTGCCTTGTGCCGCCAGCTCGCGGCCTTTTCCGCGCAGCCAGCTCACGCCCATTGCGGCGATCACCCCGTCGTGCAGGTAGCCGCCGCTTGTGTGGGCAATGATGTCGCCAATGCCGACGTAATCAGAGAAGCCGTAGGCTTCCATTTCGGCGGTAAAGATCTTGGTGGGTGTGCCGAGCTTGTTGACCGTCTCGAATTCCTTGGTGAGATGCCACTTGCCCTTGTACGCGGTGTAGTAGCCTGCGTCGCGAAGCATGTCGCCGAGCGTGCGTGTCTCGGTCGACATACTGCTGATCCACGGGAAGTTGGTGTTGTCGAACATCCGCGTCTGCTGGATGTGCTGCCCCGCGTAAAGCACGGAGCGCGATGGCGTACAGACGCACGAGTTGATCTGATGGTTCACAAACGTGGTGCCGCTCTTCGCCAGGCGCTCGTGTGCGGGCAGGCGATAGTCCGCCGGCAGGTCTCCAGGCTGGAAATGGCGCTCCTGATCGACCAGGATGAAGAGAATGTTAAACGGGCCCGCCGGGCGGCCACCCATGGCGGGTGCTGGCTTGTCGGCATCGGGCGTTGCGGCCTGCGTGCTTTCGCCCGAGCCAAGGCTCAACGCCACGGCGCCCTGCCCGGCCGTGCGCAGGAACTCCCGGCGCGTCAGCGTGGACCCCGGTTCCTTGTCATTTGCCATCACGCCTCCTCATCCATGGCGCTCGCCGCATGGCGGACTTCCGGATCGCGGCATGCTATCGGGCAGGTAAGACTACCGCAGCCTATCAATATCGCTCTTGAGCGACAAGCCGATTTGCTGCCGCTACTGCGTGTTGAACGTTGCCCACCGCACATAAGGGAGTTGACGCTGTGGCGAGGCCTGGAGCAAAGCGGCGGGGCTCATAACGGTGTCCTGAAGGACGACGAACATCTCAGGGAACCACATGTCGAGCCCGCGCTAACGGCAGTCGCCGCCATACCGCTTGCCGCATACCTTTCGCAGCAAGTCGCTCCCGCTACTTTTCATCGGGAGGTTTGCATGATCGACCTGAGCAGCCACTTGCACCCTCGATCATGTGGCGCTTGCCTAACAACTTGTAGCTGTCATTGGTCGTCTTGACTCTTGACTTGAACGGGAGCACCAGTCGCATGAGGTAGCGGACAGGAAAAACTGCCCCAATGGACTAGTCTTGACCATATCGCCCGGCTAGCGGTGCAAGCCGGCGCCCTTGCCTTGCGCTACTGATCGTGGCCGTCGGGTGTTCGCCGATACCCGATCGTTTGAGCGGAGAAGAACCGATGAGTGAATCAACAAGTGGATCCGTCAAGGTGGGCGTCATCACCGACATGACAGGTCCCCTCTCGTTCCTGGGTATCGCCAATGCAAATGTGGCCAGAATGGTGATCGATGAGATCAACGCAAGGGGTGGTTTGTTGGGACGGAAGATCGATCTGTACCTCGAGGACAGCGCAACGACCGATAGCGTCGGGGAAGCCAAGGCGAGGAAGCTCGTCCAGCAAGATCAGGTCGACGTTGTCTTGGGCGGCATTTACAGCTCCATGCGGCAAGCCATCAAGGGCTCTGCTGTCTTGCAGGGCAAGAAGCTCTACATCTATCCGGAGCAATACGAAGGAGAGGAATGCCACCCGCTGATCTTCTGCACCGGCCCGGTGCCGGCTCAGCAGCTTGAATCCACGATTCCATGGCTGATGCAGAAAACCGGAGCAAAGAAGTTCTACTGCCCATCGGCTGATTACATCTGGCCGCGCACGATGAACAGGAAGCTGCGTGAGGTGGCAACCGCCCATGGCGGCTCGATCGTCGGCGAGGAGTACTTTCCGCTCGACCACACCGACTATGGAGCGACAATCGAAAAGATCATCTCCAGCGCAGCCGAGGTGGTATTCAACACGATAGTTCCGCCCGGCCTGGGGTCGTTCCTCGAACAACTCCATCAGTCCGGCTTCATGAAGCGCGGCGGCCAGCTCGTGTGCACGTACTTCGAGGAGAACTTCCTGGGCTTCTTTCCGCCGGAACAAGTGGAGGGCCTGTACAGTTGCCTCGACTACTACCAGAACGTCAGCGATCCTTTTAGCAAGGAACTGCTGGCGCAGTATGACAAGCTCTATCCAGGCGACGCCAAATTCACCGCTGGCAGCGCAGCCACCGGCATGTACCGTGGCCTGAAACTCTGGGAGGCGGCGGTAAAAGAAGCCGGCTCACTGGACCAGGATGGTGTGATCAAAGCACTGGACCACGCGAAGATCGCTCAGGGGCCGGGCGGCCCGGCTGAAATGGTGCCCGGCCAGCATCACGTCCGGATGAACATGTATATCGCCCAGGTGAAGGGCACGAAATTCGAAATCGTCAAGGACCTGGGGGCCATGGATCCGAAGGAGACCGACTCTAGTATTTGAAATAGTGTGCAAAAGTGTATAATTATTGCCATGGAGCGCACATATAGCACTGGAAAGGCTGCCGAAATGCTCGGCGTGTCTGTGAAGACTTTGCAGCGATGGGAACGCGAGGGTCGGCTCATTCCGGCCTCTCGAAGTGATAGCAATCGGCGCGTCTATACCGAACAGCAACTGGCCGACTTCCGCGGCCTTCAGCGCTCGGGCGGCAAGGCACCCACTCGCGTGGTGGTCTATTGCCGAGTGTCCAGTGCCGCTCAGAAGCCGGATTTAGCCAATCAGCGGCGGGTCATGGAGGAGTTTGTTGTCGCGCGCGGGCTTGCAAACGTCGAATTCATTGAGGAAATCGGAGGAGGACTCAATTTTCAGCGCAAACGATTCCAGGCGTTGATGAACGAAATCGGCCAGCGTGAGATAAGAGTCCTGGTAGTTGCGCACAGCGACAGGCTGACTCGCTTTGGCTTTGAGTGGTTTGAGCACTATGCAAAAACTAACGGCTGCGAGATACTGGTATTGAATCAGGAGCGGCTTTCGCCTGAGCAAGAGATGGTTCAAGACCTTATGACGATCGTCCATTGCTTTTCCTCCAGGCTGCATGGCCTGAGAAACTATAAGAAGAAGCTTCAGGAAGCGTTGGATGCTGATCGCACACCGAATTGAACTCAAACCAACCGCGGAGCAGGAGGACTATTTCCGCCGAGCTTGTGGCACGGCTCGCTTCGTCTGGAATTGGGCCCTTGCCGAGTGGAATCGACAGTATGAGGCGGGCTCGAAGCCGAATGCACTGGCACTTAAGAAGCAATTCAACGCCTTCAAATATGCCGAATTCCCCTGGCTGAAGGACATGCATCGTGACTCGCATGCGCAGCCCTTTGCCAATCTGAGCAAGGCCTGGAGCAAGTTCTTCGACGACGT